>NZ_JBHZGO010000023.1:0-227249 GCF_042747725.1 Coleofasciculus sp. H7-2 | reverse complement strand
CGTCGTGCGTCAGGCAAACTGGAAAAGGCTTCCACAATGGCAAGCGTTCTCATAGCTCGATAAGAAAAATTCGTTGAGCTTTAGCTTACTGGATTTCACCCTCTCTGTCTAGAATGAAATAGCCCTGACACCATCGTGATACAACTTTCCTAAATATGTGTGGATGGCTCGGTAAAAACTTTAACTCTGTTCAATGGGAGACTTTCTCTGAATCAGAGTTGCTAATTGTCCTTTCTTCAATGCTAGGACAGCGGTGTTGTTGCTGTTTTGGCTATCAGTAAAGTGCAAAATAACAGGATGATGAAACGATACCTCACCATGCCAAATATTTTGCCGTTAAAGTATTCGGTTTTAATTTTAGCAAATGCCGAAAATGCCAAATACTTCTACGGCAAATATCTTTTTCCATTTTGAGTGACATCGCTATTTCCTAGGGCACCCAAATTTAAAGTCCTGGCAAGGAGTTCTGAAAGTTGCGAGGACCTGTATAACTCGATAAATCAGCCAGTTTCTCTAAAGATTTCACACCTGGCTCGATCAATTTACCGTTGACTTCCCAGCTGGGGTAGCTTTGAATCCCTGCCTTTTGGCAGATTTCTGCCTGCTTCTGTGGCTCTTTGGGATCGGCGCACTCAATGTAATTGATTTGGCTGAATGCCTCTTTACCAAACAATTGCTTTTGATCGTGGCAGTGAGAACACCAGAAAGCACCGTACATCTTAGCTCCTGCTTCTTTGAGATGTTTCGCTAGAGCAACTTCTGCAACGCTAGAGACGGTGGTAATGGGAAACGTTTGCGATCCGGTAGTGGCGGAACCACCACCGGAAGCGACGGGTGACTTCACAGTGGCATAGACGCCCAGAGTACTAATCAGCGCTACCATTCCCACGACGATGCCAGTAAAAAATAGTTGTCCCCAGTCCTCCCAAGCGCGACCGATCAAGGTCAGCACTAACAAGCTAAGGGAGAAGAAAGCGGAGGCAAGACAGTAGAGACAAACAGCTTTGATTTCAAATGCCAGTAAATACATCAAGTAGCCGCTGAAAACCGTCATAGCGGTGCCACCGGCAAATAATAGCATCCATGTCCAGTTGTCCAGTTGAGAGTGCAGGTCTTTCTTTTCAACTGGGTTCACTGCCATCGGAGCGAGGGCGAAAGCAACCATGCTGACATAAGCCAGCAAGCCAAACAAAGTTAAGGGAAGACCAAAGACGCTGGCGTAGGGGCTGGAGAGGACTTGATTGCAACCGCTGGTGGGGCAGGCAGCAGAGCCTCCTGCTAGCTTGACTACGGTTAGATAGCCTGTTACTAAGGCACCTAAAATAGCGATCGCCGCAATCAGCAGACGGGACCAGCGATGAATCCAGGGAGTAGAACGTCGGCGGCTCATGTCAAAACTGAGGTAGGAGGACACAGAAGTGAGAATCGAAAACTGAAGATGTGAAACTATCGCCAGTTAGAGGACTCAGTAAAAAATTTGGGGATGTTAGTTTTTTGGAGTTAATTAGAAAACTAACAACTAAAAACTAACAACTAACAACTAATAAGTGACCGAAGAAACTGGCTTGGGTTCCGCTTTGGCGGCAAAACTGCGTCGGGTTGCTTCCACAAATTGGCTGACCCGAATCGGATCGATGGGCTGCTCGATCCGCCCGTGGCGCTTGAGAGAGCTGGAAACAATCACGCCATCTGCGGCTTGCATCAGTGTAGAAATATTTTCCCAGTTGGCACCACTGCCGATAAATACGGGCGTCCCGTTGGCAGCGGCGGTTGCCAGTTCCAAGTCTTCCAGACTGGGAGGGCTACCCGTCGCCCAGCCACTTAAAATGACGCCATCTGCTAAACCCCGCTCAATCGTCTCTTGCACTGCTGTGGTTAGATTTGGGGAACCTAAGGGGCGACCGTGCTTGACTAAGACATCTGCCAAAATTTTTACATTGCTGCCCAATTCTCGACGGTAACGGAGCAATTGATGCGCCTCTCCCTCAATCAGCCCTTGGTCAGTTGCCATGACGCCGGTGAGGACGTTGACGCGGATAAACTGAGCGTGGACGCAGGATGCAATGGCGATCGCGCTATGAGCATCATTGCGTAATACATTAATGCCCACAGGTAACGTCACCAAATTCATCAGCCGCTGCACAATCAGTGTCATCGCACTAACGACCGCTGGATCTACCTGGTTTTTAGTAAAAGGGGCGTCGAAGAAATTTTCCACAATAATGCCGTTCACGCCGCCCGCTGCCAACGCTGTCGCTTCCTGCTCAGCTCGATCGATAACCGTTTTCAGGCTACCTCCCCAGCGGGGAGATGTCGGCAGCGGCAGAAGATGAACCACGCCAACGATGGGATTCGGTGTCTTGAAGATTTGATTTAAGTCCACTTGTCTACCTGAAAACACCGGCGAATTCTTGCTACACCTGTCGGTTATTCTCCTCCAAGCGGCAAAAATGGCAGTGAAATGAATCGCATCTCGGATGATGCCATTCTAGAATTTTATCTAGAATGGAGACCGGGGAAGATACCACTATCCAGTTCCCTACTCTGGTTGGTGAGTGGAAGATAGATTCTTTAACTGCTCATCTCCCATCTCCATACCCCATCCCGATCCTCCCAGTTTGAGACTCACGTCCCACTGGGCAGTACACTGCTGTGCCTAAAATAGGGTATAATATTTTGGCTTCAGCTTTTCACAGATTTTCTTTAGCCGTATCTAAACCGCATGGGCAATAAGCCAACAATTGCAATTTCTCACTTGGGCTGCGAAAAAAACCGTATTGATACCGAACATATGTTGGGTCTATTGGTACAAGCAGGGTACCAGGTAGACAGTAATGAAGAATTAGCAGAATATGTTATAGTTAATACATGTAGTTTTATTGAGGCTGCAAGGGCAGAGTCTGTCCGCACCTTAGTAGAACTGGCGGAAGCGAATAAAAAGATTGTAATCACAGGCTGCATGGCGCAGCACTTCCAGGAGCAGCTGCTGGATGAATTGCCAGAAGCGGTTGCCGTGGTGGGCACCGGCGATTATCACCAAATCGTCGATGTGGTTCAACGAGTGGAAGGCGGCGAACGGGTCAAGCAAGTTTCAGAGCTGCCGACCTACATAGCCGATGAAACAACGCCTCGCTACCGCACGACATCGGAAGGTGTCGCGTACCTACGGGTAGCGGAAGGATGTGATTACCGCTGTGCGTTCTGCATCATTCCCCATCTCCGGGGAAATCAGCGATCGCGCTCCATTGAATCCATCGTCGCCGAAGCCCACCAGCTAGCATCCGAAGGAGTCCAAGAGTTAATTCTCATCTCCCAGATCACCACCAACTACGGTCTGGATATTTACGGGAAACCGAAACTGGCGGAACTTCTACGGGAATTGGGAAAGGTTGACATTCCGTGGATTCGGATGCACTATGCCTATCCCACTGGCTTAACACCAGCTGTCATTGAAGCAATTCAGGAGACTCCTAACGTATTGCCTTATTTGGATTTGCCGTTACAGCACTCCCATCCGGAAATTCTCCGCGCCATGAACCGACCTTGGCAGGGACAGGTAAACGATCAAATTATTGAGCGGATTAAAACAGCCCTGCCTGATGCCGTGCTGCGAACCACGTTCATTGTCGGGTTCCCTGGCGAAACGGAAGAGCATTTTGCACACTTGCTACAGTTCGTCCAGCGCCATGAATTTGACCATGTAGGTGTGTTTACTTTTTCCCCAGAAGAAGGAACCCCTGCCTACACCTTGCCCAATCAACTGCCCCAAGAAGTCATGGATATCCGCAGGGATGCCTTGATGGAAGTTCAGCAGCCAATTTCCTTGAGAAAAAATCAAGCTTGTGTCGGCAAGATGGTTGATGTCTTGATTGAGCAAGAACATCCAGAGACTGGGGAACTAATCGGTCGATCTGCCCGATTTTCTCCGGAGGTAGACGGATTAGTCTACGTCCAAGGCGACGCCCCATTGGGGTCGATAGCATCGGTGGAAATTACAAGCACTGACATCTACGACCTGTATGGTCATGTCGCCAAGCCCGAAGCATGAAGAATGACAACTCAAGAATGAAGGCTGAAGAACCAAGGCAAATATTAATTCATACTTCAAACTTCATACTTAAAAACTTCATACTTCGCCATTTACAATTCTCGAACACTAACAACTAACAACAAATTATGACCCTTTCGTTCACAAGCCTAGGCCTTTCAGAAGCTCGCATTCAGCAACTAGAAAAACTAGGCTTTACTGCACCCACCCAAATTCAATCCCAAGCCATTCCTCATCTGTTGGCTGGTCGGGATGTGGTGGGACAATCCCAAACCGGAACCGGCAAAACAGCAGCTTTTTCGCTGCCGATTTTGGAACGGCTCGATATTAAAAATCCCGCAGTCCAATCGCTGATTTTGACGCCAACGCGAGAATTAGCTCAGCAAGTCGCTCTGGCAATTCGCAGCTTTAGCAGCGATCGCCGGTTGGGCGTGCTGACAGTATATGGCGGTCAAGCCATTGACCGGCAAATCCAGCGCCTAAGACAGGGCGTTCAGATCGTGGTCGGAACCCCAGGACGGGTGATTGATTTGCTCCAGCGGGGGGATCTCAAGCTCGATCAAGTCAACTGGTTGGTATTGGATGAAGCCGATGAAATGTTGAGCATGGGCTTTATTGACGATGTGGAAACTATCCTCAAGCAAGTCCCCGCCGAACGTCAGACGGCATTTTTCTCGGCGACAATGCCGCCAACCATTCAAAAATTGATTGCGAAGTTCCTGCGATCGCCGATGAACGTCTCCGTCGAGCAGCCCAAAGCCGCTCCCTCCCGGATTAACCAGTTGGTGTACATGGTGCCCCGTGGCTGGTCAAAATCTCGCGCCTTGCTGCCCATCCTAGAACTGGAAGATCCCGAATCTGCCTTAATCTTCGTGCGGACGCGCAAGACAGCCGCTGAACTGACCAACCAACTGCAAGCTGCCGGTCACAGTGTAGACGAGTACCACGGCGACCTCAATCAACAAGCGCGGGAACGGCTGCTGATGCGGTTCCGGCAACACCAGGTGCGCTGGGTAGTCGCCACAGATATTGCGGCGCGGGGTTTAGACGTTGACCACCTGAGCCATGTGATCAACTATGATCTGCCCGATAGTGTGGAAAGCTACATCCACCGGATCGGTCGCACGGGTCGCGCTGGTAACGCAGGAACAGCCATTTCCCTGATTCATCCAATGGATCGACGGAAGTTGGTGCTAATTGAGCGCAAAGTCCGACAAACCCTGAAAATTGTCCAAATTCCCACACGGGCGGAGATTGAAGGGCGGCGTCTGGAAAAACTGCAAGCTCAAGTACGCGAAGTATTGAGCGGAGAGCGTATGGCTTCGTTCTTGCCCGTCGTGGCGCAACTGAGCGAAGAATACGACGCCCACGCGATCGCAGCAGCAGCACTGCAAATGGTGTACGACCAAACTCGTCCCTCTTGGATGTCAAGCGAACAAGAAATGCCAATGGACGATCGTGGAATGTCTAGCAAGCCAAGGCTGATCAAGCGTTCCAACCCAGAAGCTAAAAGCGAGAACATAGAAGTCAGAAGGCAGAAGCCCGAAGAAATCCGCAATTAAGTAGCGTAGGTAGCGAAAATTTCTCCTAGCTTCTGTTTAAAGAGAGAGAATAAGTGACAGGGGTGAACTTCTCCCCGTCCCCCTCTCCATTTTGAAAAGAGTGGGTTTAGTTCAAGGGTCAGTTTCTAAAGACAGGCTCTGGATCAAACCCACTCCTACAATCCCCTTTCCCCTCTCTGACTCCTGTGGCTTTAACTGTATCTGCTGCGAATTCCCCTGCCCTAAACAACCCTGTTGGACGGCAGTCCTGGCCTGGACTGATTCAGGCATACCGGCAATATCTGCCGGTGACGGACACAACGCCGGTCGTGACGCTGCTTGAGGGCAATACCCCGCTGATCCCGGTTCCCGCGATCGCTCAGATTGTGGGTAAACAGGTGCGCGTGTTGGTGAAGTACGACGGTCTCAATCCCACTGGTAGTTTCAAAGACCGGGGGATGACGATGGCGATTTCTAAGGCAAAGGAAGCGGGTGCCAAAGCCGTCATTTGTGCCAGTACCGGCAACACTTCAGCCTCTGCCGCTGCCTATGCCCGTCGGAGCGGAATGCGGGCGTTTGTACTGATTCCCGATGGCTACGTGGCGCTAGGCAAGTTAGCTCAGGCGTTACTGTATGGGGCCGAAGTTTTGGCAATTAAGGGAAATTTTGACCGGGCGCTAGAAATCGTGCGGGAGATGGCCCAAAGTTACCCCGTGACGCTGGTGAACTCGGTAAATCCCTATCGATTGGAAGGACAAAAAACTGCTGCTTTTGAAGTGGTAGAAGCGTTAGGGAATGCTCCAGATTGGCTGTGCATCCCCGTAGGTAATGCCGGAAATATTACAGCATACTGGATGGGATTTTGTCAATACCATCAGGAAGGGAAATGCGATCGCTTACCCCGAATGATGGGATTTCAAGCGGCTGGTGCATCTCCTCTGGTTACGGGTCAGGCGGTGGCTCATCCAGAAACCCTGGCAACCGCCATTCGCATCGGCAACCCCGTTAACTGGGAACGCGCGATCGCCACTCAACAAGCCAGCATGGGTCAGTTCAACGCGGTGACAGACGCCGAAATTCTAGAAGCCTATCGTCTCTTGGCATCCGAAGAAGGTATTTTCTGCGAACCGGCTAGTGCGGCTTCCGTTGCTGGGTTGCTGAAAGTAAAAGATCAAGTGCCCGCAGGCGCTACCGTGGTGTGCGTCCTGACCGGGAATGGTTTAAAAGACCCAGATACGGCAATTAAACACAGCGAAAATTCGTTTAAACAGGGAATTGAGCCAGATTTAGCGACCGTGGCTCAGGTGATGGGATTTTGAGCAGTTAGGCTCGGTTTCATCGCTTATTTCTGGCTTGTGCGCTCCCTCCAAACCTCCCTGATGAAGGCGGCAAGGAGGAAACTGCACGCGCTTTAAGCTTTTTGTCCGGGATTGCGCCCCTCCTCTTCTCCAGAAGACGGAGGGGTTTGTTTGTTGTTTTTGCTAGCTTGAGTACTAACCCCTACCCACTGACCGCGAGGAGCCGACTGACCTGAATTTGCCGCTGGTTGGCGGGTTATGCGCTCTCGGCTAAGCCGATCGAGGGTATCCCCAATCGCCGTAGTTAAACTTCTGCGGGTTTGTGCATGATTGGTCTGCTCAGATTTTAAAGCCTGGGCAAGGCGATCGCGCTCGACCATCGCCTCGGTCAGTTTCGCTTTCAAATCCTCCAGATTTTCTAGTTGTTCTACTTCGGCACGAATCGCCTCCACAGCACCCGGATCGTCCTCTGTGGGTTGCGGTGAACTCTGGAGTTGCCGTAGTTGGCTTTTGAGCTTTTCAATCTGTTGTTGAGCTAGCTTTGCCTCAGTTCGGCGTTGCTGCGCTTCTGTGGTGTACAGTTGACGCCAGTTTGCCGCACTTTCCAAAGCCGCATCGCGATCGCGCTCTAACTCTGCTAGCTGCTGTTTCAGCGTCTTAATTTCAGCCAACCACTGCGCTACCTCGTGGGTCATCAAAAACGACTCCTCATCGGTTACAACGATCAATTTTTAACAAAATTTGCCTGTTTGTAATAGACACTATCGATAGTTTGACAAAACCCCTGTAACCTTAGTAGTTGATTTGGCACAGTATAGAAAACGTTGTATACGGAATCAAACAATAATGCGCTCGTTCTTAGCCCATGCCGCTCTTAGAGGCTCCTCAATCCGTTTTTTCCGTTTCTTTCGACATCTCAGCTGGGCAACCTTAAAGAAAACCTTCCAGCGCGTAGGCCAACGGCGGTTAACCGGGCTTTCGGCAGAAATGGCCTACAACGCCATGTTAGCTTTGTTTCCAGCCATTTTGGCAATCTTGACGGCAATCGGTCTGTTTCAATCTTCATCAAACACTTTTGAAGGATTGGCTAAGCAATTGAGTGAAATTGCCCCCCAAGAAGCTCTTTTCCTCATTGAAGGTTTTGCCCACGAAATCAGTCAATCGCAAAATCAAGGGCTGTTTTCCCTCAGCTTCGTTGCTGCTATTTGGGCTTCTTCTGGGGCGTTGAGTGCTGCCATGACCGCCCTCGATCAAATCCATCAGATTCCTCCAGAACAAACACGACCCTTTTGGAAAGCCAAGTTAATTTCTATCGGTCTGACGATTGGCACCATTGTGCTACTGATCATTGCTTCCTTTTTAGTGTTTATTAGCGACCTGATTGTGAAGCTATTAATCAGCCAAAGTGGATTATTAGAATTGTTGAGTATTTGGCGGCTTTTTAGCTGGCCTTTGGCATTAGGCATCGTCGCCTCAGCCTTTGCCTTCATCTATCGCTATGGTCCCAGTCGCTGGGTTACTGGAACTCCCATTATGCCAGGAGCAATTTTGGCGGCGGTCTCCTGGGCTATCATATCAGGTTTATTTCGGCTTTACGTCTCTAACTTTGGTAATTACAACAAAGCCTATGGTGCAGTGGGTGCCGTTATTGTTTTAATGCTATGGCTGTATATGAGTTCTCTGGTACTCCTGATTGGCGATCAGTTAAACGTTACGGTGGGAGAGTCTATGCAGCACCACAGCAAGGCGTAATTAGCGTCTTTAGAGACATCGGCACCAGAATCAAAAGCTGGGTAAATCAAGATTTAAACTTTTTCTGTGTACTTCATTGAGGGAACCTCCGGTGTTTCCTCCTCAATGCGGATTTGCACTTCTTTGATATATGAACTCATGTAGGACATCAGCGCATAAATGAACAGAACCACACCTACCATCTCCAAGCATTCTTCCAGGTTCGACATCAGCATATATACGATTGCCTGTATTGTCTGCTTGCTTGAGGTGGCTCCCCAAATTAAACGACTATAGTTAGATACGTAAAATCCACTCACTATCTCCATGCCAATCGAGCCTCCAACAAAGACACCTCCGGCAATCAGAAATAAACGCCGTGTCTTTGCGGGAAGATGGGCGAGAAATTTTAAAAAGAATAGTAAGACAAGAACTACAAAAGCGATGCCGAAAAGTACCCAAGTATAGTATAAAAATCCGGTAGCTTTGAATGAATCTCGAAGTGGCTCAATCGTCTTTTCATGGAAACTCAGCCATTCGTCCGCCGATAAAAGTAGAAAAAGAATCGACAGAGCGCCCCAGTGGAACGCATAGCGATCGCTTTCCGTTTTCTTAGCGTAGGTAATAATCGCTAGCAAAATTGAACAAAGTAATAACAGCGATGCTGAAAACAACGCCGGAAAATTTTTCTCGCGATCGACGTTGAATAGCTCTACTAATTTATTCAACCATAAGAGCTTATAGCCTTGCTGGTACAGGAAGTGCCTAGTTAACTGACTGGCAAGGCTGGCAAAAATGAAACCCAGCACTGCGAAGCTCAGAAATTTCCTGGCTTTCTTTGGAGAGATGAAAAACTGCATTTTGAAACCTCTCTTAAAAAATTTAAGGTCGGTAAAACGGAGGATTGAAAAATCTCCCCTCATTTTTAGAGTGCTATTTGAGTGCTAATTGCGATTAAAAAGCAGGAAGTAGGTGCGATTTCTCCGCTGGCGATCGCTATATCCAGCACAACGGACACGAGGTGGCGCTCGTGTTTTTGTAGAAGCCCCGCGTTGGAATGATTAACAATAAGTTAATGATAGATTAAGCAAGATTTAACGAAGTGTCAAGTCAAAGTCTGTTGAGATTTCTGCCAAAGTATGGACACTGGCACCCAAAAGTGTTGCTAGGTTTGCTTTTCAGGAAAGTTTGGCTCTGAACTATTAATAATTAAAATAATAATTAAAACTAAGCTCTATCAAAAGCAAAAACCACCTTGTACTTTTGGGTAGAAGGTGGTTTGAGAAAGTAATTAGAAGTGGAGCCTACGGGAATCGAACCCGTGTCCAAATTGGGTATTAACCTATCGCTCATTCACAGGTTTAGCCTATCTAATCCTCAAGGCGGGAACCATCCATTATCCCGGATGACAGGATTCTCTGATGAGGTCTTAGCTAGCAAATCTACCAGAGACAACTTGCTATCGCATCCGTTGGGGTTGTTCTGTAGCCCTTAACGGAGTCAGACTACAGACGCTCAGAAACCTATGAGAGGTTTTTAGGCAACTACAGCTGCCTGACGAGCGAATGCTACGATGTTATTTTTCGCAGTTACTTTTTTTTGAGTCCAGTATTAACGAGAGAAGACTCACTCTCGACCTGAATCACGGGGCAGCGTTCGCCAACCTGTCGAAACCATTAAGGCCCCCTGTCTTACATATCCTATTATAGTTATTTGTTGAAGCAGTGACTGGATTTAGGAAAGTTTCCAGAGAGATTTTTGGGGTGTAATAGCCGAACGATTAAGTTCGGTTTAATAGCGGTTGGCATCTCAAATTGAGAGGGAAAGGCGATCGCTGTCAACTGCAAACGTCGATCCAAGCAGTAGCTAATTATCCTTCTGCTTGTCCAGCTTGTTCTGCTTGTCTGGTTTAGACTTCTTTTCCGATTCCGGTTGGGGTTGAGTTTCTGGTTTTGTAATCGGCACGATAACTGAACTCGGCGGTGCGGAAGTCTCTGGTGCAGAAGATGAGGGTGCAGGATTAGTCGGCTTGCGATCGCTGCGAGGGAATGGCGGAGTCACCTCCGAAGCGGGGGGAGGCTGCGGACTGGCAGCCGGGGATGGTGGCGGCTGTTGGGAAGCGGGAGAAGGTTGTGGATTGCCAGCAGCAGGTGGAGTTTGTTCGGATGTAGGAACCGGCTGTTTTTGCTCCCGACGTTCTATGTTTGCCTGTCCGGCGTTATTGTTCGTCTCACCACGGGATTGCGGCTTGTTCGAGTTCGAGGATTTCGATGAAGTGTTTGAGGCAGGAACATCGCGGTTAAGGCGCTGCTGCTGGGATTTTCTGCGGAAGGATTTTTGAACTTCAACGGGTTTCCGTTCAGACTCAGCAGGAGTGCTATTGACTTTCTCTACGGGTTCGGGAGTGACGATTTGCGCCTCTTGCGGCTGATTTTGCGGCTGAGAAACCGGGGCAACAGGGGAGGCGTCGGGCGGTTGAGGCTGACGCCAGATAGAACTCAACGCGATCGCTAAACCCGATGCTAGAGCGACTCCTGTAGCAATGAAAAGACTGCGGGCACTTCGGAAGGAGGAAGGACGGGATTGATGGTTTCTGGCTTCTGGTAGGGGCGAAGCGATCGCGTCCCCATCTCTTGAACCCGAATTTTTTCCCGCCAATGCTTCTCCTCTAGGCGGTGAGGGGAGGATAACTGGGACAGTTGCCGCCGTATGAGTTGGCGGCGTTGTTCCGGCAATGGAACCTTCAAACTGAAGATCGGGCAACAGAGACAGCCACTCATCTACACTGCCAGGTCGATATTGAGCATCAACAGCCATCCCGCGCATCACCGCCTGATTTACCGCCGGACTTAGGTAGGGTTTCAAGTCGCGGAGTGCTGGCATCGGTTGCCTGTCTCTCAGTACCGCAGGCGTCGGTACTGTCGCCGTCAACAGCGCGTAAAGTGTGGCGGCTAACCCATAAACATCCGTCGCTGGGGTGCGCTTGGCTTGGGGTAGGTACTGCTCAATAGGGGCATAACCTTCAGAAACAATACTTGTGTGAGTTTGGGTTGAGTCTGGCGTAAACTCCCGCGCAATCCCAAAGTCAATCAGCACCACCTCTTGAGTTCCTTGGCGCAGAATAATATTCTGGGGCTTGATATCCCGATGCAGCAGATTATTTTGATGCACCACTTTGACTGCTGCCCCAATCTGCTGCATGAAGTGGATGGCAGCTGACTCTGGCAGAGGCTTGTCCGGAAACACAACCTCTTGCAAAGTTTGACCGGCGATATAGTCCATCACCAGGTAGGGCAACCCTGCTTCCAAAAAGAAATCGTTAACCCGAACAATATTGGGATGGACGCACAACGCCAAACGTCTTGCTTCATCCTGAAACTGACGCCCAAATCGAGCAAAGTCAGGATGCCGACACAGGGAATCGTTGAGCGTTTTAATCACTACGGGTTGACCCAAGTAGTGGTGGGTGGCTTGAAAGGTAACGCCAAAACCACCCCGTCCCAGTTCTCGATCGAGAGTGTATTTGCCACCCTGCAAAGTTTTGCCAACTAGCGTGTCCATGCAATCACCAAGAATCAAGGATGAGCTAATTTGAACTCATTTTAAATTTCTCCTTCGCCTGCCGATGTTAGAACCTTTGACCGATGCCGAATTGGAGTCGGCTTTCACCGTGGTCGTTGATGCCAAAGTCAGCCCTGAGCAAGCCAATCGGGGACTGGACGCGCACACCGGCTCCATAGCCAAAGCCAGTTCCTTGTTTGCCGCGCACGGTTCCAGGTTCTCCCGGCACCGTATCGCCAGAGCCTAAGTCGGAGCCAAAGTCAGCGAATAAAACGCCACCTACCGGCTTAAAAACTGGGAAGCGATACTCGGCAGAGGCTAACACATAGCTGCGACCGCTGGCAACATCACCACTTCCGTAACCCCTTACAGAATTGATGCCGCCAAGATTAAAGGCTTCATAGGGCGGGAGATTGCCGATGGTTGTGCCTCCCTGCACGTTAAAGGCTAATACATCTGGAGTTTCACCGTTCGTTAAATTAAAGGGGACGTACTGGCTGTAGTTTGCCTGAACCCGGTTCATCAAAATACTGCCGTTCCCAACTGGAATCGATTGTTCCGTGCTGAGACTGACGACTGAGCCTTTCGTGGGGTTAATCGGATTGTCTCGTTTGTCTTGAGCGATACCAGCAGACAAGGAAACTTTGTCGTCAATACCGCTTTGGCTATAAGAAAGGCGATTTCCTAATTCATCTACGGGTGAGAGATTGCCTTTGCTATCGCGGATGCTGGTGCGGGCGTAGTTCACTCCTACCGATGCCTGCACATCCCCCACAGGTTTCGTGAAGGTGACGCCGCCGCCAAACTGCCCTTCCCGAACTTTGTCCCCATTCGGCAGCTTGACATCTTCATTAAAGGTTTCGGAAAGTTGCCGCTGTCGAAATGCCTCGATATTATATCCAGGGCGGTCTGGATTGCTGGCGCGATAGGGACTGGTAACATTCCCATTAAACTGCAAGTCGCTGCGGCTTGCTTGCACATTCAAACCCACCTGCTGGTTAATGCCGCCAAAATTCTGGTCTTTATAATTAATGCTGCCGAAGATGCCGCTGTTCTCGCTGTAACCACCACCGACGTTGACGGCGCGGGAAGTGCGTTCGGTAAGGTCGTAGCTAACGTCAACTTTTCGAGAATCGCCATTCAGAGAAACGTCCGCGTTGTCAAACAGCCCTAACTGATACAGTCGTTGCAAGTCTGTCCGTGCCGCATCGACCCGGAAGGGTTGACCGGGCTTCAGTTTTAACTCCTGACGGATGAAATTTTCTTGGGTGCGTCCTTTGGTTGGCTTGCCCTCCGTGTCTAAAAAGCGGATTTTCACATCCCCAACGGTGCCCTCAGCGACTTCAATGGTTATTACGCCGTCGCGGCTGGGTTGCACGGCTAGCACTTGTGCTACTACATAACCATTTTGCTTGTACCACTGGTTGAGTTGTTCGGCACTTTGGTTGAGGGCATTGGGGCTAATTTTTGCCCCTAGTTGGGATTTGAAAATGTCGTTGGCAACCGCTGGGGTCAGGACTTGGGCACCTGAAAGTTTGAGCGATCGCACGACGAGGGGTTTCACCTCGAAGATTGTCCTCAGTCCACTTGGCTCGGTATAAGTGGTTACGTTGGCATCAGTAAATAACCCGGTCGCTAAAATCGCCGTCACATCCTTTTGCAGCTGGCTTTGACTGGTATCTCCACCCGGACGAGTTTTAATCGTTTGACGGACAATTTGCTGCAACTCTGGTGTCGCTCCCGCTACCTCTATATCTGTTGCTGTTACTACCAAATCTGGTGAATTGATAGAGCCAGCAGGCGTTTTTTGGGGAATGCGAGTCGTCTGAGTAAATTGAGGCAGTGTCCGCGTTTCCGGTGCAGCAATGGCTCCCACGGAACGGATCGTGGCACGATTAACTGGAACTACTACCTGGGTATTAACTGGTTTTTGAGCTGGGGCGGTTGGCTGGCGCGTACCAGAATTAACCGGGACAACGACCTCAGCATCTGCTATTTTTTGAGTTGTGGCTGTTGAGGAGCGCACATCCGAAGTGACTGGGACAACCACAACTTCTTCAGTGTCTGGTGTCTGGGTCACAGAGGGAGAAGTTGTACTGGCGCTAGCAAGGAAACCGAGATCGCTTGCAGCCAAAACCGCTAAGGTACAAATAGCAACAGAAGGAACGCGCATTACAGAAAACCACACAGAGAGAGGAGGAGGAGAGGGAGATTGCATACAGATATCCAGCGAAATGGTATAAGACGGTAGCTAGTGTAAAATCGCTAATTGCTTATCGCTTACGAGGTTTTGTTAAATTTGACACTCGTTATTGCCGTCTGGTTCCATTCGTCGATTTTGAATTTGGAAATTTCCCCCTGGCTTCTCTGGAGCAAGGAAGGTTGGATTTTGGATTGGCGATGGAGAAACAATCAAAAATCTAAAATCTGTGGAGGTCTGGGATGAGGATACTGTGCCTCAGCAATGGTCATGGGGAGGACATTATTGCCGTCCGGATTTTACAAGAACTTCGGCAACATTCTCATTCTTTGGAACTAGCAGCCTTGCCATTGGTGGGTGATGGGCGAGCTTACGCTGAGTTAGATATCCCCATCATTGGCCCTGTGCAGACGATGCCCTCCGGTGGCTTTATCTATATGGATGGGCGTCAGCTGGTGCGAGATGTACAGGGCGGTTTACTACAGCTCACCCTAGCTCAGCACCGCGCGATCAGAAAGTGGGCGTCCCCAGGCAGAACCAAGGAGCGAGGTAGAGGGGTAATCCTGGCGGTGGGGGATATTGTCCCGCTGTTGTTTGCCTGGTTAAGCGGCGTTCCCTATGCTTTTGTGGGTACGGCTAAATCAGAATATTATTTGCGAGATGAAGCGGGGCCATTGCCACGCCGCGACCAACGAGGGCGCTGGGAAGGTTGGTCTGGGTCTGTTTACTTGCCTTGGGAACGTTGGCTGATGAGTCGGCGGCGTTGTAAGGCGGTGTTTCCCAGAGATGGACTGACAACTCAGATGTTACAGAAGTGGTCTATCCCGGCGTTTGATTTAGGGAACCCGATGATGGATGGTCTGGAACCACCCAGACCTAGGGCAATATTTTATTCGTCAAATGCTGAACAGGAAGAGATGAGGCGATCGCTAATTGTGACTCTTCTCCCCGGTTCTAGACCTCCAGAAGCTTACGCCAATTGGCAGCAAATTATGCAAGCTTGTGTGGGGTTAATGCAGGCGTTTGCACCCCGATCCGTCCTATTTCTGGGAGCGATCGCACTTGGGTTAAATTTAGACCCTTTGCGCCAAACTCTTGAAGCTCACGGTTGGCGAGAATCTAATGCACCGGCAGAAAGTACCTCACCGATTTCTGACCCAGAAGCACTGACTTTTACTAAAGAAAATGGCACTCTGATTCTGACTCAGCACGCTTATAACGATTGTTTAAATCAAGCAGATTTAGCGATCGCAATGGCTGGTACGGCAACCGAACAGTTTGTCGGATTGGGGAAACCTGCGATCGCGATTCCAGGCGTTGGCCCTCAGTTTACGCCCGCCTTTGCCGAAGCTCAATCTCGCCTGCTGGGACTATCCCTGATTTTGGTAGATCAACCAGCTAAAGTTGCCGGTGTTGTGCAATATTTATTACGCGATCCCGACCGGCTGCAACTGATTGTTGAAAATGGACGCCGCCGCATGGGAGAAGCAGGAGCCGCCGATCGGATTGCCGCTTGTGTGATGGAGCGCTTGTTGGGTTTTTACTTTTGAATTTAGGCTCAACTCATTGCTAATTGCCATCGGCAGTAGGGGAGCAAATTTGTTCCTCCCCTACTCTGATGGCGTAGCATTGTTGAAAGGAACGATTGCCCAATCCGTTTATTTAATTGAGTTGATGTCCAAACTATAATAGAGAATAGAGGATGAGGTTCTGTGAGAGTAGATTGCTTGACTTTAGCAAATAAATTTTAGGTTTGGGTTTCGCCCAGCTATTGATTAGAGAGGGATCAAAATCCATGTACAAGATAGGTGTATTGGATGATGATGAGAATTGGTGCTTGATCGTAGAGCGTTTTTTACGAAAAGATTTTGAAGTCCATATTTATAAAACAGTCTTTACATTTTTACAAGAAATAGAAGGTTACGATTTACTGATTATAGATTTTTCTCTTCCACCGGCTCCTTATGAAAAAGGTATGGATGGTTGCGAGATCATCAATCATATAAAAAATAATTTAATAAATCCTCCTTTATTAGTTTTAGCAACCGGATTTATTAGTGCCAACCAGTTAGAATTCGGTAGGGAAATTTGCCCAGAGGCGGATGCTTTTTTAGCTAAAGATGCAGGATTAGATACAATTTTGAATGAAATCAAACGACTGCTGGAGTCTAAAGATCGTGATGCATCCGATCGGGCGAACGCAAATCCACCCAGTTAGATGCTTCATGACTCTAAGCAACGCTAAATTTCCCGTTCGTATTAGCTTTATAAACTGCATTCTACCGGCGGGGAAAAGTGAAAAAGCGTGCTTAGATATTCTTGACCAACACTCCGAGTTCTCGCTGGATCGGCAGCACATCTAAAATATCGGTTTGAGAGCAATATTTCAGGTCTTCTTGACAGTCGAGGCGTAACAGCCGTTGACCGTGACTGGCGTTGTAAAACAGCTCTAGTAAATTATTCTGCCACTGCTGGTAAAGAGCGATCGCGGCAAATCCTTCATCATTACCTAATTCTAGCGACCCTTTTTCTTGTAAAGAGTGAGCGATCGCACCTGCACACACCGTATCCTCCAGGGAAAAACTGCCTTCCCAACCCGATCCCAGCAGCCAAACCGTCTCTGGCTGCTTGCTGAGAACGTACTCCACCACCGCTTGACGATTCACCAGCGCTGCTGCCAGAACCGCTGGAGCATTCTGCACGCGCTGTAGGGCGCGAGTGCCATTCGTGGTACTGATAAACAACCGCCGTCCCTGTACGCGCTCTGGAGTACAATCCAGGGGAGAATTGCCCAAATCGCAGCCAGACACTTTAGCACCACCGCGTTCTCCGGCACGCAACCGGAGATCGGCTTGCCACTGTTCGCTGACTTGCATCAAGGTTTCCATATCGCTGAAGACTTGGACAGCCTCAGCACCCGCATTCAGTGCGGTGGCGATAGTGGTAGTGGCGCGGAGTACATCGATCGCGATCGCGCACTCAGGTACGCTGTCGGAGGGCGTAAGTTCGGGCGTGTGGTAGACAAATAACTTCACAATTAAAGCTTTACCTGCAATCAAAACTATTGATTTAACATTTTAGGTAGCATTAGGTAGGAAAGCCTACCAATTTAGATTAAACTGCCGAAAGTCGTGCCAACGCATCCTTCATCGTGGGTGGTAACTGGCGCATAATCTTACCCTTCTCTCGATCTACTACCACTAACGTGACTTTGGCAGTGACGTACAACTCTTGTCCATCGGCAGATTGAATCTGATAATCCCAATTGATGCGGACGCCCTCGGTATCTGCCATGCGCGTCTTCAGCACAGCACTCATTCCCATCCGCAGGGGGCGGTGGTAGCGCACCGAAAGATCCACAACCGGCATATCGCATCCCAAGGCGACTAAATCTGCAAATTCGATGCCAATTGAGCGCAGGCATTCCACCCGCGCTTCCTCCATCCAGGCAATATATGAGCCATGCCAGACAATACCTGCATAGTCAGTATGGTGAGGTTGCGCTTTGACTGGGTATTCAAACCAGTTCTCCGTCGTAGCTGTTAGAGATACGCTTTCAATCGCGCCCGTAGGTGGCAGTGATGGCGAGGTTTGTGGTTCTTCTGACACGTTGCCTATCGTCCTCAGTACACCTAGAGGATTGTACCTCTAGACTGAGCGCGATCGCCTCCTGAGATCGTCAGATAACTCTTCTCCCTGATACCCATCAACAGCGACAGCCAGCCTGTACGCGATCAACCCGTTTCAACGAGTTGCGAGCTTTTAGCCCAAACTTTCGTTTAGGGCTTTAGTTCAGTGCGATTCGTCCGTAACGAGCGATCGCAAGCGTGGATCTCTTCCAGTAGCATAGAAATTTTACTGTCGCCAACCGTGATTTCCTCAGAAAGCATCTGGTTTTTGCCGATTCCCTACTGATGAAATTACCAATTTCTAAGCCAGCCATCTGCTAAACCGCTTGTGGAGGAGTCGTCCCATGCATCGTCGCGTCTATCACCTCAGCCTTGTCACTATCACCCTGCTTCTCTCCCTTCACCCTTCATCCTCCATCCTTCATCTTTTAGAAAGCGCTTTAGCACAGGCACCAACGTCTCAAGACCGGAAAACCGAAGCAGATCGACTTTTTCAACAAGGAGTACACCAATATCGCCACGGGCAATACCGAAAGGCAGTCGCTACCTATCAACGAGTGCTGGAGATACGCCAACAACTGAATGATAAAGCCGGAATTGCCCAAACCCTCAACAACATAAGCGAGGTTTACCTCGGTTTATCGCAACCTGACAAAGCCGAAGAAGTTTTGCCGCAAGCATTGACTATTCGTCAGGAACTCAAAGACCGCGCTGGAGAGGGAGAAACCCTGGATAACCTTAGCTCAGTTTACAACCGCAAAAACCAATATGACAAAGCCTTGAAAATTTTACAGCAAGCCTTAGCAATTCGTCTGGAAGTAAAAGACCGTGCTGGGGAAGCTAAGACACTCAGAAAGATAGGGGCGAACTACGCTGATTTAAAACAATATCCTAAAGCCTTAGAAACCTTAAACAAGCCCTAGCGATTCAGCAAGAAATCGGAGATAAATTTCAAGCCGGATTTACCCTGTCTGTAATAGCATCAACTTACTCCGATTTACAAGACTATCCCCGTGCCTTGGAATGGTACGAGAAAGCCTTAACCGCCCACCGAGAGGTAGGCAACCGCGCCTTGGAAGGCGTTACGCTACTGCAAATCGGGTTTGTTTATGTCTCCCAACATAAATATGACCAGGCTTTGGAAACTCGCCAGCAAGCACTACCTATATTTCGAGAATTAGGGTTGCGGTGGCACGAGTCCTTAGCGCTGTCGCAGATAGGCAACACTTACATCCTCAAAGACGACAAAGAACGTGCTGTGGAGTTTCTCCAACAATCATTGGCAGTTCAACGCGAAATTAATGACAGCACGTCCCAACTGCAAACCCTGGGGCTGATAATGCTGCTTGATGATTCTAAAGCACGTAATCTCTCCACAAAAGGATTACATTCTCAAGCCAGAACACAAGCAACCCGCGTGATTAAGTTAGCGCAGGAAGTTTTGACTTTTGCAAGAGAAGAGAAAAATCCTGAATGGGAAGCAGAGGCTTTGTCTAATTTGGGAAGTGCTTACCGAATTTTATATGACAACGACAAAGCAATCGAATTCTTGCAACAAGCAGTGAACATTGCTCGCCAAATTAAGGCATTACAGGCAGAATCAAATGCTTTGTCTGCTCTTGGCGTCATTTACTCTTTTCAAGGAGATGATCACAAAGTTATTGAGTTAAATAAGCGATGATTAGAAATTGCACGAGAACAAAAGGATACAGTGGGAGAAGTAAGTGGTTTAAACGGTCTTGGTAGCACCTATTATGTTTTAAGAAAAATTCAGAAAGGGATTGAATTATTCCAGCAAGCCTTAGCAAAGTCGCAAGAAATAAATTTTTATGAATTAGCTCCAATTCGACAAAAGGGTGCTTTGCAATTGCAGTCTAATGCACTAGCCGGGTTGAGTTTAGGTTATAGGAATCTAGGGGAATATGACACAGCCATTGAGTTTGCCAAGCAACGCTTAACATACGTGCAAACCCTCAACAAACCAGATTGGAAGGCAGAGGCGGTACTGAGTTTAGGCGAACTATACACAGATTTGCGGGATTTCCCCAAAGCTATTGAATCAACTCAGCAAGCCTTAACCATTGCACGGCAAATTAAAGACTCCAAACTAGAGACACAGGCGTTGCAACAACTGAGTCAAGCTTACACGAAACAGGGCAACCATCCCCAGGCGCTAGAGTCAGCAAACCAAGCATTGCAAATTGCCAAGCGTCTGGAAAACACCGATATAGAGCAGCGTATTTTGGATGAATTCAACGATATTTACAATAACCAAGGGAACTATCAAAAAGCGCTAGAATTTGCCCAACAACGCTTGATGCTGCTGCGACAAACTAACAAGGGTTCCTATGAAAACTCAGCTTTGTATAGTTTAAGCCGCAGTTTTCTTGCTTTGGGAGACACCCAAAAAGCAATTGAGGTAGCTAGCCAAGTTCTAGAAAACGCCCAACAACAACAAAATCCGGGTTGGGAACTGCAAGCTTTAGCAACGCTAGGGGAAGCATACACCTCTCAAGGAGAATTTGACCAAGCAATTGATGCAGGGCAAAAAAGTTTAGCTATTGCCCAAAAAATTAAAGACTTTCGCGGCGAAGCTTGGGCGGCTAGTGTATTAAGTCAGGCTTATCAAAAGCAGGGAGACTATCAAAAAGTAATTGCCGTCGCTGAACCCGGTTTGGTATCTGCACGCAAATACAAAAGGCGCGAACAGGAAGCAGAGTTGCTGATGAATTTGGGTGATGCTTACCAAGTTTTGGGAGAATACAGCAAAGGTAAGGAATTCATCGAACAAAGTTTGGCAATAGCACGAGAATTAAAAAATCCCGCTTTGGAATCAATGGCATTAGCTTATCTAGGTAATCTTTACAACAATAGCAACGAATTCCAAAAATCCCTAGAGTTGAATCAAAAAAGTTTAAAAATCGCTGACGAAATCAAAAGTCCTCCTGCCCAAGCTATCCCCCAATTTGAATTAGGCGATGTCTATTATAGCCTGGGAGATTACCCAAAAAGCCGCGACTATTACCAACAAGCACTTGCCACCATGCGGCAACTGAAAAACCGCCAAGGCGAAGGGGTGGCTTTATTGAATATCGCTTCTACCTACTTTGTCCGACGAGAACCACAAAAAACTGTAGAATTTGCTCAACAGGCGTTAGCAATTTTCCAAGAAATTAAAGTACCTGGATTAGAAGCGTTTGCCAATAAAATGCTGAGTACTGGTTACGGTGAGTTGGGCAATGATGCCACAGCAATGGAAACAGCTCAAACCTTTTTGGATTTTACTCGAAAAACCCAAAATTCCATTTGGGAAAAGCAAGCACTTACTCTTATTGGAAGTCTACATCGCAAATTCGGACGCAAAGAGCAAGCCATCGCCGCCTATCAACAAGCCTTAGCTATTACAACAGATAACCAAGTTACGGGTGGTGATGCTTACATATACGCCGGGTTAGCTCGCATTTACCGCGATTTAAATCAGCCTAACATTGCCATTGGCTACTACAAGCAATCCGTTAATAAAATCGAGGAAGTACGGCGCAATATCCAAGGTTTACCCCCAGAGTTACAGAAATCATTCTTGGAAGCTATCGTCGATTTTGACCGAGTTAAAATATCTGATATCTATCGCCAGTTAGCAGCCTTATTGCTCTCCCAAGGACGAGACAAAGAAGCACTGCAAGTACAACAACTGATGAGAGAACAGGAAATTCGAGAAGCTATTAGTCCTAGAGGTAATACGGGTGATAAGCCAAACATTCCACTCACTCCAACAGAGACAAAGATTCCTCCTCAAAGTGAGTCTATAATTGCCTTGGCAAGAGAAATTAATGAGTGTGAAAGCACTAAATGTAGTCAACTTAAAGAGCTTACGACTCGCCGCACCTCTCTGATCGTTGAATTTGACCAACAATTGCAAAAAATTGACCAAGAAATTCGCGCTAACCGTGCCAAAGATGACGCTTTCTTTGACCCTAACAAACTGGCAAAAGCTCAAGAAATTGTCGAAGCACAACCAGGCACGGTGATGATTTATCCCTTGGTGCTAGAAAATGAACTGTGGTTACAGCTATATGCCCAAGGGGGTGCGGTCAAAACCGTTAAAGTTAACGTCACAAGAGATGAATTAGGAAATGCAGTCAAAGAGTTTCGCGATTTAATGAATGAGTGCGAGAAGGTTGCTAATTGCGGTTCTGCTGAAGCTACCAAAGTGCAAGCAGTTAGCCTAAAACTTTATAACTGGCTAATGAAAGACTTAGAGGCGGAACTTCAAAATAAGAATAGCCAGGTGAAAAACTTAGTCTTTGCCCTCGATAGGGTGACGCGCTACATTCCCATGAGCGCCCTTTATGACGGGAAACAATATCTGATTGAAAAATACACAATCTACAATGTATTGACAGAAGATACGGACACCCGCGATAAACTACCTGTAGGTACTCAAAATAGCCCTGTTTTGGCAATGGGATTATCTGATGCTGTCCCTGGTTTCAGTCCTCTACCAAATGTGCCTGCCGAAATCGATGCCATTGTGCGTCAGGACACCAAAAATAATCATGGAATTTATCCAGGTCAAAAGTTCCTGAACCGCGCCTTTGACTTCGCAACCCTGCAAGACAATCTCAAAGGTTATAAAATTTTACACCTAGCGACTCATGGTGTATTTGTTCCTGATAGCGCCGATAAATCCTACATTCTTTTAGGAACCGGCGAACAACTCACTATTCCCCAGATAAAAACCTTAACCGGGTTAAGCAACATTCATTTGGTAGTGCTGTCAGCTTGCCAAACCGCCTTGGCTGGTCCTCGTCAAGACGGTATAGAAATTGCTAGTATGGCTTACCACTTCTTGAACCGGGGGGCAAAGGCGGTGATGGCTTCTCTGTGGCTCGTGGACGATGGCAGTACCAGTCTATTGATGCAACAATTTTACAAAAATTTAGCCAACAGCACCTCTGAAAAGCCGATGACCAAAGCCGAAGCGTTGCGCCAAGCTCAACTCAATCTGTTACAAGGTAATGTCTCAACAGCAGCCAATACCGAGCCTCGCGGTGGCATTCTTGTCGAACAAATACCTGACTCTCGACCGCCGATAACCCCTAGCAATGGCTCAGAATTTTCTCACCCCTATTATTGGGCACCCTTCATTTTGATTGGAAATGGACTTTAAAGAGTTTTGAGTTTTGAGTTAAGACAGTAACACCAATCTAGTTAAAAGTGATTATGCCTCACATTAAGCGCCGTCAGTTTTTGCAGTTTGCCGGATCTACTTTGGCAACGCTGGGTTTGAGCCAGCTGGATATTATGCAGCAAGGCGATCGCTTTGCTCGTGCGATCGCTCAAGGGACGCCTCGGAAGCTTGCCTTGCTGGTGGGGATTAATGCCTATCCAACAGCACCGTTGCGAGGATGCATCACCGATGTCGATTTGCAGCAGCAACTGCTGATTCACCGATTTGGCTTTCACCCGAAAGACATTCTGATCGTGACCGATCAACAAGCGACTCGCAAAGGCATTTTGGACGCCTTTGAAGAACACCTAATTAAACAAGCGAAGTCCGGGGATGTCGTGGTGTTTCACTACTCCGGGCACGGTTCTCAGGTCGCTGACCCCGACTGCGACTTCAAAGACCCGACAGGGAAGTGTCTCAATAGTACCTTTGTGCCCATCGATAGTTCGCTCCCTACCGGATTTCCCGGTGAAAGAGGCGTTGTAGAAGACATCATGGGGCACACTTTATTTTTACTGATGGACGCCCTGAAGACAGAGAACGTCACTGCGGTGCTAGATAGCTGTCACTCAGGTGGCGGCAAAAGGGGGAATTTAGTCGTGCGATCGCGTGATGGTGGCGCTCAACTTCAACCAGTTCCCGCCGAAATAGAATATCAGCAGCAATGGCTAAAGCGCCTGAATCTCTCACCCGCTGAATTTGTGCGCCGCCGCCGCGAGGGTGTCGCCAAAGGGGTCGTCATTGCCTCAGCCAAGCGCGACCAGTTTGCCGCTGACACCCCCTTCAGCGACTTTTATGCCGGTGCCTTTACTTATTTAATGACTCAATATCTGTGGCAACAAACCGGCAGCGAATCTTTCGCCAGCGCCCTCCCCAATATTGGTCGTAACATCACACGAATGTCATCTCGTCAAGATCCAGAATTTGAGGCGAAACCAGGCAGCAGTAATCTCAAGCAACCCATTTACTTTATTGGTCAACAAACGCCTCCAGCGGAAGCTGTAATCACTAAAGTAGAGGGCAACCAAGCTCAATTATGGCTGGGGGGACTCAACCCCCAAAGTCTCGTAGCCTTCGATCAAGATGCCATCCTGACCGTAGTAGACTCCCAAGGGCGCGAACAAGGAGTCGTGCAGTTAGAATCTCGTCAAGGCTTAATCGGACGCGGCAAATTGTTAAATACTGCCAAACCCGGATCGCTGTTGCAGGAACGCACTCGCGGAATTCCCAGTGATGTAACTTTAAAAATTGGTCTTGACCCCTCTTTAGGCAACGACACCGCGCCAGCGAAACAAGCTTTACAAGCGATCAAGCGCCTTGAAGCTCTACCTTTACAACAGCAAGAGGTGCAATACATCTTTGGAAGGATGAACAGTGGCGGCAGTTTAGGTTTATTTTCTCCAGCGATGGAGCCGATTCCTGGCTCCTTTGGTGCTGCCGGTGAAACCGTAGCCGATGCTGTCAATCGCCTGCAAGCCAAACTGAAGTCCTTACTCGCAGCCAGGATTGTCAAACTCACTCTGAATACCAATTCATCGCGCCTAAAGGTCACTGCTTCGATGAATCGAGCCGGTCAAAATGAAATTCTTGCCAGCGCCTTCACCGTTCGTGGTATCGGTCAAGGGACTTCTTCCAATAATCCTTCGCAGAATCTTCCCTCGGATGATCGCAAGTTACCGCTCGGAACGTCGGTGCAGTTCCAGATTACCAACAATGAGCCGCGCGACCTCTATTTCAGCGTCCTAGTAATTGACCCAACTGGAGAAATATCAGCGATCTTTCCGAATCAATGGACGGCGACCGATGATGTTACGCAGGTGAGGGCTGGGCAGACACTACAAATTCCTGGGGCTAACGATCAATTTAACCTCATCACCCAAGAACCCAAAGGAGTCGCAGAAGTCCTGATTGTTGCCAGTAGCACGCCCCTGCGAAAAGCCCTGCAAGCACTGCGAAACCTGGCACCACGGGATAAAAGAGGCCCCGTATCTCTTTCGGAGCCAACTCAAGTGGTCGGCGATTTGCTCGATGACCTCGCGGAAGGCACGCGCGGCACCTCTGGAACCTCACCCCAAGGCGTGAGCAACGTGGATACAACTCAGATGGCGGCGATGTCGATTACCTTTGAAGTTATTTGACCGTTCCGGCGATAACAGAAGGCAGTATCTTGAGAACCGATCCACTTGGGGTGTGGAGGTTGAGTGCTTCAGTCCTGAAAATACTGCTAAAGACGGAAATCTACTATTTAAACTAGCCCCATCGCAGAGACCGTGATACCTTTAGAAATAATGTAAATATCCTGCAATAATTGGGAGCAACCAAAAACGTCTTGCTTCGATACTGCTGTAGACAACTCGATATCCATAAAGGTCGAGTGCAAAGATTACAGTAATTTAGGATACAATTCTCTAATGAGAATCGCCCATCAGTATCGATTGCGCCCAACTCAGCAGCAGTTAGTTACAATGAAGGAGTGGATAGGAGCGCTCAGATGGCAGTACAATTATCGGTTGACTGAACGCTTTAACTGGTGGGAGCAAAATGGTTGCAACACCAACTGCTATTGCCAAAGCAGTTGTTCAATCGCATCACTTAAAGATAAGCCAGATTCTTGCAGCCAAAAGCGCAAATTTAAAAAAACAAACCCTTTATTTCCAGCCGATAAAAGACTTTTTTTTCAGCTATTACAAAACTGCGTTGAGCAGGTGGCAATCCCTCGATACAATAGGAAAGCCCAGAAGCGGATTGAGCGGTTACAGCGTCGGTTGTCTCGCCAGAAACAGGGCAGTAAGCGTCGAGTTAAAGCTGTCCAGCAGATTGAATTGTCACCGTTAAATGTTGCTTCCCAGCGTCAAGATTTTTCCCAACAAGTTGCCAACTGGCTATTGAAACAATTAATGGTCGTTGCCGATCGAGATTTGATCAATAATAAACTCGCCGGGAGCAAATTGGCAAAGTTTGTTACGGGTGCTGGATGGGAACAATTCTTGTCTATCTTGGCGCTCATCGGTGCTGGGAAGAAGCGCTATTCGGCGTTTAAATGGTTGATAGCAGGAAGGCGTTTCTATGGGCTGATACATCCATCTGGCACGATTCAAGAAGATTCTAGCTGTGAGGCGGAATTTTCCAAGACGCAGGCTGACAGATGGTTTTTCTATTCTGATGACGGATTGGCTCTTAATCGAGATGAAAACGTTTTCAGGAAAATGAAGAAAAAGGCGGCGGTCATCCCATCAGGCTGTCGGGTTGGGGTAGACCAAAAGGCTCTCGCTGAAACGAGAATCCAAATAAGCCGTAAGGTTGATTGGGAGAATCTGTCACCGAAGATCGGGTTTAGTGCGAGCAGCCCCATCGGGCATACGCTTTGCGATCGCAATTTTTGTTTAAAGATATTGAGTCTGGAGGTATTTTTCCATGTCTATCCGTTTGTATGTAGGCAATTTGCCCAAAGAAGAAGTAGACCGTCAGGAGTTACAAGCCATCTTTGGGGACATGAGCGATTCTGTTTCCACCAAGGTGATTAAAGACCGGAAAACCGGCAAATGTCGGGGTTTTGCTTTTGTAACCGTGAAGACGGATGAACTAGCTGATGAAATTATTGAAAAGTTCAACGGTCAGATGTTCCAAGACAGCCCTTTAAAAATAGAAAAGGCATTGCCAAGAGCTAAGGGTGAAGGAGAAGAAGAACCTCGCCCAGCAGCGCCAGCTCCTATCAAGGAAAGCAACAAAGCTGCTGGCGGTGGCGGTGGCGGTGGCGGTAGCGCTCCCGCTCCCACTCCCACCGGGGGTGGTCGTCGTGGCGGCAGTAACAAGAAGTCGCGACGCTCTGAAGGGTCAACATCTAATGAATCAGATACCTTTCAACCAGATCCCCGCTGGGCTGGCGAATTGGCGAAGCTGAAAGAACTGTTGGCTGCTCAAAGCAATTAGTCATTAGTCATTAGTCATTAGTCAAAGGCTAATGACTAATGACTAATGACTAACGACAAACAGCTAATTACTCAAAGGTACTTGCAACCAGTCTTGTAGGTAGCAGCGTAGCTGCTTGGCAAATTCTGGTCGCTGGTTAAATCGTTCGGTGCGAACGGGCTTGCGATCTTGATCGAGAGTCCAGCCATAATCACTGCTTAGACGCAATTTGCCTTGCCAGTCTGCTACTGAGACAATCAGCTGACTTGCAGGGCTGTTGTCTATCTCTAGAACCCGAAATACGTAGTTAAACGTATTCTGGCTGGCTGCGGCAATTGTAGAAGGCTGACCGTATTTGAGGTCGAGGCGCTCTAGCACTTGTTCTATTAAGCCCGGTTGCTCCACTTCCTCCAAAGTTTTTACGGCTAAGGTTAGTGCAAAATAAAATTCTTCGACTGGGATAAATTCAAGCTGCATAGATAAGAGTCAGTTGTAACAGGAAAGCATCTTAGCAGCATCTGGTTTTAACAGGTGCAGGGATCTGTGTAAGACAAAATCCTGAGCGACGACTTCACCAAATCGAGCCGTTGCTGCTGCAAAGTCACCTGTGGCATTGCCAACCCAAATCCCTGCCCGTAATCTACCTCTATCTCGCAGCAGAACTCAATATCTTCCATGTCTTCAAGTCCCTCAGCGACGACTCGAATGCCCAAGTTATGAGCAGAATTCACTAAACTTTTGAGCATCACCTGCTTGAGAGAATGCTGACTGCAACCATGTACCAATCGACGATCTATCTTGATCAAATCCGGGCAAAACTCCATGAAGTAGTTATCTGGGGAAACACAGGCGCACAAATCATCCACAGCAATCCCAAACCCCCATTCTCGCAGGCGGTTGATGGTTTTCAATAGTTTTGGGCAACTAACCAGCGCTTCTACTTCGGTTAATTCAAATACAATTTGTTCGGGCTGTAATCCCAGATCGAGAATTAACTTGATGTTCTGATCTAGGGATGCAGGATCTTTGCTAATTACATTGGGTAATATATTGATAAAAAAGGTTTGATGGCTCTTCGTGTCAGCAATTGATTGTAAACAAATTGTCCGAGCCAGTTCATCAAACTCGCAAGCCAATTTCGTCGAAAGAGCTGCTTCAATCAACTGATAACCGCTAAAGTGTCCTTCCCGATCATCTTTGGCGCGTGCCAAACATTCATAAGCAATTATTTCGCCTGTTGATAAATTAAAAATAGGCTGATAGTGAAAAAATATCTGCTGCTTCGCTAAAATCTGAAAAAACCAAGCATATTTAACCGCCTGGGTAATCGTGCTAATCGGTTGCGCTTTTAAAAAATCCCCTAGTAAATTTTGATAATCGCGTGGCGATGTCCCAAGGGAAGAATCTCTTTGCTCGGTTCGCGTCAGGAAAAAGCGTGAGGAAGCTTGACTGGTTTCTGAAAGTACTTGGCTGATCTTGAGAAAAATACTAACCAGTTCACGATTAGTTACAGTTTGATAGAGAAGCTGAGGCATGGCAGGAAGCTCCTGAAACCCAATGCTGGAAAGACAGCAGCTAGTTTCTTTGTCATCAGGTTGGATAACCAGATTAAGCGGATGAATCTGTGACATTACAGCAGAGACTACCAATATTTTCTTCTAACGAATAAAGATATATCAACCTAGGAAATACCCTGTATCAACTGAAACTGTCTTCTATCTGAGGGCGTAAGAGGTATTCCCAACGGTACTATAGGTTAGTTTTCAAAAAATGGGAAGCTCGTAGCAAACATTATTCGCTCCTAGGCTGCGATCAAGAAGCCATGAGCCGTTTTAGGCAATAACTTTGGCTTATCTATATTCGGGAACCCACAGGAGGTGTCCCCGCAAAATCATGCCGCAATTGGGCAACACCTTGGTATAGAGACTAAAAAATTTTACCTATAGCGGGCAAGCAGTTGAGTCCAATACAGACCTAACCCCTTCCCACCTCTCCCTAACCCTCTCCTATAAGGAGAGGGAAGCGGAATAAATATTTTTTACGGGGAAGGGGAGTAAGACTCAAAGCCTATCTCCTATAAGCAGAGAGGTCATGCACTGTACTGCACCCAACCAAAAACCGCTATAGTACAGGGAGGTTTCTTGCATAAATCCGCACGTAAGTAAAGAAGTCTGTTGTGGACAGATGGATGCTACCTTCGCCGCTGCTGGTGGAAGTGCTAGCTTAGTGCATCGCTTCTATGAAGGGAATACTGCTGGCGCGGCGCTAGGTGAGTGACATGAGAATAGAGAATGCGATCGCATCCTTATCTGATTACGCCGTTAACATTACAAAAACCAAAAAAGTTATCAGGATCGCATTGTAGATTGCATGATCTGCTGTACTTGCCTGAACTCCTGCTTCCTGAGCTACTTTTTCATTATTATTTTTTCTGAAAGACTTGTCATGTACAAATTTATAGCGACAAGCAAATAAGAAGCCAGGAATAATTAGCAGAAAACCTGCATAAATTGGAATTCCTACGGAGATATGCACTAAGCCAAAAGCTGTAGAATTTCCGATTATCTGCTTCCAGGTGTTAGCACCTTGACGAAAAATCTTTTCCTCCAATCCAGCCCAAAACGGAACCATTAAAATTAAACATAGCCAAAAAATAACCATTAAAACTTTTGTGTAATCAAAAGGTGCTTTCTGAGCCGTACTGTTGGTTGGGACTGCTTTATAAGTCTGAGTTGCAACCTTTTCATCGGGTAAGTTCTGGGGTTGAGTTGCAACATTTTCATCAGGTGACTCCTGGGGTTGAGTTGCAATCTTTTCATCAGGCGGTAAGCTTTTACTGGGGCTGGGAAGTTGAGAATTGAGATTTTCTGGTGGAGGCTGAATGCTTTTAATAGTATCAAAGGGTTGAAATATGATATTTCCCGAATTTCCGAAAACTGCACTAGCCCATCCCCATTGCATAAATTGGGGAACGTAAGGCGTTACTACTGCAAATGTCGTTAGGGTAACAAATAGAATAAAAACTGCCCGGACATAACTTAAAATGCCACTTTTAAAATAAATTCCTAATACCCAATTTAATTGGGACTTGTTTTTCCAAAGATCGCGGAGAATAAACCAAATGATTGCAATCGAAAACAAAGTAGAGAATAATTGCTTAAAATTTGTTGCCCAAGGCGATTGAGCAGAACTGATGACAAAAATAAAGGCGGCGAGAAATAATAATTGATACTTAAAGGCATTGACAATAATTTTCAGTTCGTTGAACAGGCGCTTTCTTTTTTCAGAATGCACTAGATGTGGAAAAACCTTACCTGTTACGAGCAAGCAGATCAGTTTATAGAAGGCAGCCGCAGGGTATTCTGGTTTAAGTTGTAGGGCTTTTTCAAAGCTAGCGATCGCTTCTTGATAGCGATGTAATTTTCCCAGGACAAAGCCGCGACCATACCAGGCTTGGGGAAACCAGAATTCTTGACAATCTGGTTGAATTGTGATAGCTTTTTCAAAACTAGCCAGTGCTTCTTCATTTCGTCCTAAATTCACCATTAACAAACCGCGATTGTACCAAGCTCGCTGGTAGTCTGGATTGAGTTCCAAAGCTTTTTCAAAATTGGAAAGTGCTTCTTGGCGGCGTTTGGGTAGCGGTAGCACAACCCCACGGGTACACCAGGCTTCATAGCTATCCGGCTGAATTTCCAAAGCTTTATCACAGCTAGCGATCGCTTCTTGACGGCGATTTAATTTGCTCAGCACCCAACCCCGCTTGTACCAGACTTGATAAGATTCCGGTTGAATTTTCAAAGCTTGTTCGCAACTAGCCAGTGCTTCTTTACCGCGACCTAACATCATCAGTGCATGGGCGCGATCGCTCCAAGCTTCGGAATAATCTGGATTTAACTTTATGGCTTTATCGTAACAACTAACAGCTTCGTTGTAGCGGCTTAGATAAAATAAGGAAAGTCCATAGTTGTATAGAATTTTATCAGAGTTAGGTTGAATATCTAAAGCTTCTTGATAACGGGCAACAGCCTCCTTATACTTTCCTAATTCTGCTAATTTTAATCCTTCTTCAAGCAGCAATAAGGCTTTGCGTGTAGTGCTTGTTTGCTCATCCTGAATTTTTTGACGGTGTGCTTCTGGAGTTAGATTTGAGTCGTGTTGATAATCTGAATGAGAAAAATTTTTACCCTGAGTCATAGGAAGGGAACTCCAGATAGTAGACTGATTGCAGCTGAGTTGGTTTAGGTTTACGCGATCGCCTACTTTTCGGATCGGATCGCACCCCTCAAACCCCCCTTCCATACACGGGAAAGAGGGAAATTGGACTCTCCTCAAAGCTAAAAACACTCTTCTTTTAGAAGTGGTGCATGGCAGAGGTGGAGAGGAATGGGGGAGAAATTAACCGAGTAGTATTGCTAAGCGATCCTAGCCTACAGAGCCAAGTTGTCAATATCGCCAGGAGTTTTCAGAATGACCGCAGAACAAGATCCCGTTAAGGTGATGAAGCAGGAAGTCGGGAAAGCCGCCGCCGCCCGCGTCCAGTCGGGTACGATAGTGGGGCTGGGCACCGGATCGACGACCGCTTATGCAATTGAATTTTTGGGCGATCGCTTGAAGTCCGGCGATCTCAAAGACATCAAAGGCATCCCTACCTCATTTCAAGCATCCGTGCTGGCTAAACAGTACGGAATTCCCTTAACCACCCTGGATGAAGCCGATCGCATTGATATTGCCATTGATGGAGCCGATGAAGTCGATCCGCAGCACAATTTGATTAAAGGGGGCGGTGCTGCTCACACTCAGGAAAAGATAGTAGATTATTTGGCAGAACAGTTTATCGTCGTGGTCGATAGTTCCAAGCTAGTTGACAGACTGGGTTCCAGCTTCCGCGTGCCAGTAGAGGTAATTCCGATGGCGATGACACCCGTGATGCGGGCGATCGAAAAGCTAGGCGGTAAGCCAGAATTGCGGATGGGCGTCAAAAAAGCGGGTCCCGTCGTCACCGATCAAGGCAATCTGGTAATTGACGTAAAATTTGACACCATCGATAATCCTGGAGAACTGGAAAAGACGCTCAATAATATTCCTGGCGTTTTGGAAAATGGTTTATTTGTGGGCGTCACAGATTTAGTGTTAGTGGGCGAAGTGGTAGATGGTAAGCCGATTGTGCGAGAAGCTTAATCTTCTTTTGTGATGCTCAGAGCAAAATTACCAATCTGCTCTATATCAGGATTTTGTCTCTTTTACCGTGCGAGACAAAATCAGGACTTACGCAACTTGCGCGACATCTCTTGGGCAACCACAGGGGGATTGAACCGACAAGAACGCTATATGTATAAGCTTTGCGTAAGTCCTGAAAATCCGACCCTATCCTAGTTTCAGGCGTTTTTTTGTTGACGCTAAATCCTAGCGATCGCATAAACTTAAACTCGGATTTTTAACGATTTCTCCTTAGCACGGCTACCTGATAGTTGCGCTTGAGAATCTCCTGTCCTCCCCAACTAATATTGCAATTGCTACCGACAATTTTTCCGGGATGGACGCCATTATTGTGAGATGCCCGACAGATAAATATATCTCGATCTGCTTCTATACCACCAGCGATCGCACCTGTTGGCACCCGTCCGTTCGATGCTTCTATCCAAGCAATCCGAACGTTTCGCGGCGCGGTTAAAACTTCATAGAAAGGGCTGAGAATTTCCTCTTCTCCCCAACCAAAATTACAATTGTTGCCGACAACTTTTCCCGGATGCACGCCACCGTTATATTCGGCACGACAGATGTACAAACGACGCCCTGATTCATACCCACCAACCACGGCATCGGGCGGAATTTCTCTATTCGATGCACCTACCCAATTCAAGGCTCCTTCAGGACGGGGGCTATTCTGAGCCAGGATAGCAGAACTTGATGCCAGCAGCAGGGTTGCTGGTAAAAAAGATAGCAAGGTAGTACGAACAACGTTTGCAAGCATACTGAATTACCCTAAAAATAGTTGTGCTTAACTACAAGCACAATTCAGCAGTTTTCTTATGTATTTAGAAAGATGCAGTATCGGCGCTTTGGGCGTACAGAATTACAAATGCCCGTGTTTTCTTGTGGGGGAATGCGCTATCAGTTTAAGTGGCAGGATGTCCCCGCCTGGCGAATTCCCCGCGATAATCAACGGAATGTAGAAGCAACGATTCGCCGAGCCTTAGAAGTCGGAATCAATCACATTGAAACTGCCCGTGGCTACGGCACCTCCGAGATGCAATTGGGGCGGATTTTGCCGACTTTTCCCAGAGAAAAACTGATTGTCCAGACGAAAATCAGCCCGAAAGCAGACGCTAAAGAATTTCGCCAAGAATTTGAGAAGTCGCTGGCTTACTTGAAGCTAGATTACGTTGATTTGCTGTCGCTACACGGCATCAATAACGCCGATTTGCTGCACGATAGCATTAAACCTGGCGGCTGTCTGGAGGTGGCGCGACAGCTACAAGATCGAGGCAAAGTTCGGTTTATTGGCTTCTCGACTCACGGACCGACCGATATGATTGTGAAGGCGATTGAGACGAACCAGTTTGACTACGTTAACCTGCACTGGTACTACATCAATCAGTTCAACTGGTCGGCAATTGAGGCAGCTTCTCGGCACGATATGGGCGTTTTTATTATCAGCCCTTCGGAGAAAGGAGGAATGCTGTTTAAACCACCGCAAAAATTGGTGGATTTGTGCTATCCCCTCAGCCCAATGGTGTTTAACGATTTGTTTTGCCTGAGTCATTTACAGGTGCATACTCTTAGTGTGGGGGCGTCACGACCTGAGGATTTTGACGAACACCTGAAGACCTTGCCGCTGTTAGAGAAGGCAGAGTCAGTTTTGTTGCCAATTCTTCATCGCTTGGAGAAAGAAGCGAAGTCTACCCTAGGAGAAGACTGGGTAAAAACCTGGCACATTGGCTTACCAAAGCCAGAAGCAACGCCTGGTGGACTGAATATACAAGTGATTCTGTGGCTGAGAAATCTAGCGATCGCCTACGATATGATTGAGTACGCTAAAATGCGCTACAACCTACTGGGCAACGCCAGCCACTGGTTTCCCGGAGCCAAAGCGGATCGGGTGCGAGAACTAGACCTCCGGCAATGTCTCGCCCATAGTCCCCACGCCGACAAAATTCCCGCATTACTGGAAGAAACTGACCGACTGCTAGGAGGTCAAACGCTCAAACGCTTATCCCAAACATAAGATGGTATTAGGTAATGGCTAATCGAAGAGTGCTTGAACAATCCTTCAATTAGCCATCAGCAATTAGCCATTAATATTTAATATTTAACAATGCCGCGATCGCCCAATTATACTCAGCTATCTGAGGCAGAAACTTACAGCGAAATTATTGATGTCCGCTCACCCAGCGAATTCGCTGAAGATCGGATACCAGGTGCCATTAACCTGCCCATTCTGGATGACGACGAACGCGCTAAAGTCGGAACGCTCTACAAACAAGTTTGTCCTTTCACCGCCCGTAAACTAGGCGCTGCCTTCGTCTCTCAAAATATTTCCCATCACCTCACCCATCACTTTGCCGAAAAAGGCAAAGACTATCATCCCCTTGTATACTGCTGGCGTGGAGGACAGCGTTCTAACAGTTTGGCGACAGTCTTAAGTCAAATTGGTTGGCAAGTTACTGTCCTCCAAGGTGGCTACAAAACCTATCGTTCCTTGGTACGAGAGCAACTGCAACACCTACCAGAACGCTTTACCTTCCGGATATTATCTGGAATGACTGGCAGCGGTAAAACCCACATTTTGCGCCGTCTGGCTCAGTTTGGCATTCAGATGCTGGATCTGGAAGGTTTAGCAAACCATCGTGGTTCTCTCCTGGGTGAAGAGTGGGAGAATGGGAGCCAAGGAGCTAAGGAGCAGCTTGTAGAGACAAGGGCGATCGCATCTGAAGCAGAGAGACAATTATCGATTACCCATCCCCAGCCTCAGCCATCCCAAAAACACTTTGAATCCCTGCTACTGCAACAGTTGCAAAGCCTCGATCCCAACTTTCCGGTGTGGGTGGAAGCAGAGAGTAATAAAATTGGGCGCATTTATTTGCCCCCATCTCTCTGGCAGCAAATGAAACAAGCAAGCTGTTTAGAAATTCAGCTGCCTGTAGAAGCTAGAATTCAGTGGCTTTTGCAAGAATATCCTCACTTAATCGCCCACCCAGAGGTTTTGAAAGGGAAGTTGCACAGACTGAAATCTCGCTATGGTTGGGAAAAACTCCACGAATGGTACCAGCTCATTGATGCTGGGCAGTGGGAAAAATTGGTGAGAGACTTACTAGAGTGCCACTACGATCCGAGCTACAACCATGCTATCCGCCGCTGCTTTCCCAATTTAGAGCGAGTGGTTTCCCTGGCGGATTTATCGGATGCCAGTGTTGATGCTTTGGTCGAAATTTTAGATTTTAGAGCGGGTTCTACGAGCGAACAACCAGAATCTATCCGTTGCTCAACCCCAGCCTAATCATCCAAAATCCCAAGTCGAAAATACGGAAGCCCCATTAGATGCTCTAAATTGTTCTGACATCAATGGGGCTGAGGACGCAGTTAGGAGGTATCTTGCAGTCCAAGTTATCCGCAGAAATTTCCCCAAGCCGAGACTCTTAATAAGTTCTTAAGAAGCTATCAATCAGTCATTCGTCATTTGCGCTTAGCTTCGGTCTTTTTGCAGTTCTCTGAGGGCGGAATTCGCTCTCTGAGAGCCTTCCGTCTGACCCTGACGCTGGTAAAGGTCGCGGGCTTGCTCAAAAGCAGCGATCGCTTCGGGTACCCTTTCTCTCCCTCTGAGCGCCATTCCCAAGTTGTAGAAAGCTTGGGCATTTTCCGGCGACATTTCCACCAGCCGCCGATAGGCAACAATTGCCATTAGGTAGTCCTGCTGCTTTAGCAAAATATCAGCGATCGCTGTCTGAGCTTCCACTAGATCGGGTTTGATCTGCACTGCCCGTTGATAAGCCTTTAAGGCATCATCCAGATTATTCCCGGTTTGGAAAATTTTGCCAATCTGGAGGCTAATCTGAGCATTGCGAGGTTCTATCTTGGCTGCCCGTTCTAAAGCCGCAATCCCAGCCGTGACGTTGCCTTGCTTCATGTAAGCGGCTCCCAAGTTCAACTGCACGCCGCTGTCATTAGGGGCGAGGGCGACAGCCTGCTGGAGAGCTTGAATGGCTTCTGCGGGACGTCCCTGCTTCAGGAGGGCGGAGCCGATAAATTCATAAGCTTGCAAATTTTTCGGATCGAGCTGGAGGGCAGTTTCATAGGCTTGCATCGCGCCTTGATAATCTTCCTGACGCTGTAATACCACCCCTAATCCTAGATAGGCATTCAGGTTCTTGTTGTTGAGCTGGGCAGCACGCTGGTAGGCGGTTGCGGCACTGGCATTGTCTCCAAGATTCGCGAGAGTGTAACCCAAAGCATACTGAAAATCAGCATTCTTGGGTTCGAGGGTGACAGCCTGTTGATAAGCTTTGGCTGCTTCTCGGTAGTTGCCCTGAACTGCTTGTAAATAGCCGATGCCGGAGAATATGCGGGCGTTTTCGCGATCGAGAACGGCAGCTTGTTGATAAACTGCCAAAGCTCTGGCAATATCTCCCGCATCCACCAACTTACGCCCCTGCCGCAGCAGTTCGCTCACCTGCTGTTGATTGTCCTGGGCTACCAGTTGAGCAGCTTGGACAACTGGCATTTTGACGGTGGCGATCGCTGGCACCAACAAGAGACTGGCTACTAATAAAGTCTGTTTTTGCACGGTCGATTTTATCTTGAGTTTCTACAATTTTTCAGTGTTTCCATTCCGGAAGCATAAATCCCGAAGCTTTAAACACAGCAGATAGCTTGGCTTTACCTCGTCTATGCCCCAAATTCCCAGAAAAAGAAATTTTTGACGAGGATAGTTAATGATTGTAACAACAACTGATGTCATTCAAAAAGCTGTGTTAAAAGCATTTTTAGCAATTGTCACCGTTGAAGTCGTCTAGGGTAGTCATGCCCTGCGGATTTTTTTGCTGGGATTCCGGATATTATCGGCGGACGGAGTGGCAGTTATTTGTTGTGTTTTTGAGCGGAACGGGATGCGATAGTACAGCGACCAGTCTGGCTTTTTATTGCTCATCACTGCCATCGAAACAGCCGTAAAGCTCAAATTTTTTGGCTCTTCATTACTTGGTATGCTAAAAAGTTGATTCCAAAACTTGAAAGGCTTACCTAGCAAGGTATAACGATTTTGGACTGTATTTTCTATTTAATAAACGCTAAATTGGCTTAAATTCATGGCTAGTATAGCTTGTGGCGCTTCTTGACTATAAATTTAGCATACCAACTACGGAAGAGCCAATATTTTTTTAATGATTGCGATCGCGCTTTTCAACTAAATAGAACACTTATTATTTCTAGCGATAGATATCATGATTCTTCCTACTGATAGATATACTCAGATAAATACCAGCATAAAGTATAACCCAAGGGTGAAAGTTAGAAAAAAGTAGCTCTATAAAAAATAAAAACAGGAAAAGCGGTGAGCTATGTCATACACAAATCGCGAAGACAGGGTTGTTGTAGAGCCAATTGCTGGCAATCAAATTGTTGAGTACCACGATCGTGTAAGGTGGGGTCCCATTTTTGCCGGTATTGTCACTGCTTTAGCCACTCAGCTAATTCTGAGTGCTTTAGGAGCCGCAATTGGTGCTACTAATATTGCCGGTTCAGGCGCACCCAGATCCTATGCCGATGATGTTGGGAGAGCAGTCGGAATTTGGTCGATTATCTCTTTGTTCCTTTCACTTTTGGTTGGTAGTTGGGTAGCCGCCCGTGCCAGTGGCCCGATGAACCGAAATACGGCAATGTTAAATGGAGCCATTCTCTGGGCGACTACTTTGGCATTGAGTTCCTGGTTATTGGCAAGTGGAATATCGGGTGCATTCGGCATCGTCGGAGCAAATGCTGGAGAAATCGTCAACCAAGCACAACAAGGTGGGGTAAATGTACCCAACAACGCGCCTAATGTAACGGCTCAGCAAACTCGTGATATTGCGGGTGCCACAGCTAAGGCAGGTTGGTCGTTTACAATCGGTTCTCTATTAGGTTTAGCAGCATCGCTAATTGGCTCATCTTTAGGTGCCCGGACTCCCCGGCATCATACATAAAAATTGATGACCAACATTTAAAACACCTTTTTCAAGGTGTTTTTTTTGCAGATTAATTGTGAACTGCGGCAAGATTATCGCTGGCGACTATAACGCCCAATGAGTTCTGCTGCTGCCAGAATATGACCATTCATTGCCGCTTCCAACTGGTTTTTAGTGGCACCCGCTGCTAAATTTAATAGTCGATCTAGTGCGTAGAGTTTGAAAAAGTATCGATGCGTACCACTAGGCGGGCAAGGGCCACCATAACCTAAATTGCCAAAATCATTTTTACCCTGGACTCCCCCTTCAGCTAGGTTTGCTTGACTAGGAATGCCTCCAGGCAGATGGCGAATTTCAGGCGGGAGATCGTAGAGAACCCAGTGGACAAAAATTTCTCCAGGCGCATCCGGATCGTCAACGATTAAAGCGAGGCTCTGAGTACCCTCTGGAGGGGAATTCCAGCTAAGAGATGGGGAAATGTTTGAGCCGTCGCAGGTGTATTTAGACGGAATTACACTATTTGCAGTAAAAGCCGTACTTTCAAGTTTCATCGTTAGTGTCAGTTTAGAATAAAAGTTGTTCGCATTCATTCATATATAACAATCCTATTTGAGTCGTGAGATGTCAGCCCTTCAGATCCGCGACAACTCTTACGAAGTCGCGGATCTCGCCTTCACGAATCTAGGACTGCTATAGAGATAGAGAAGGATGCGATCGCGCGTTGCGCTGACTTGTCAGTTCCCATCTTCCTCTAAACTTGGCGAATCCACCCCAGCCACTTCATCTGGCTTGTTTCCACAACCATAGCGTGAGACGCGATCGCCTTAGCTCAATCAAAATAAATATAGATAAGACAATCGATTCAGCACAACGAATGACCACAATCGCAGTCAATCCCTATCTAGATGGCAACTTTGCACCAGTACGGGAAGAAATCGCACCCACCAACCTGAAAGTAATTGGCAACCTCCCCCCCGACTTATCTGGGATGTTCGTGCGGAATGGCCCCAATCCCCAATTCTCACCTATCGGTCGCTATCACTGGTTTGACGGGGATGGAATGTTGCACGGAGTGCGAATAAACAACGGCAAAGCTCAATATCGCAACCGTTATATCCGGACGCGGGGATTTAATATTGAGCGCGAAGCAGGTAAGGCGATTTGGACGGGGTTGGCAGAACCGTCACCAGGCAACAATCCTTACAATTTCCCTAAAAATACTGCTAACACGGCTCTGGTGTGGCACGATGGACGACTGCTGGCGCTTTGGGAAGGAGGCGAACCTCACGCTATCAAGGTTCCCAGCTTAGAGACATCCGGCGCTTACACTTACGATGGCAAGCTGGTTTCTGCCTTCACCGCCCATCCCAAGGTAGATGCCGAAACTGGGGAGATGATGTTTTTTGGCTACTCCTTTGCCCCACCGTACCTGAAATACAGCGTCGTTTCAGCTAACGGTGAGCTTTTGCGGACAGTTCCCATCAACTTGCCGATGGCGGTGATGATGCACGATTTTGCCATCACCGAACACTACACCATTTTTATGGATCTGCCGCTAACTTTCAGCATGGTACGAATGCAGCAGGGTAAACCACCGTTGATGTTTGAGCGCGATCGCCCTAGTCGTTTTGGTATTGTCCCCCGTCATGGCGATAACAGCAACATCCGCTGGTTTGAAAGTCCTCCCTGCTATGTCTTCCATACTCTCAATGCCTACGAGGAGGGGGATGAAGTGGTGCTTGTCGCTTGTCGCATGAGTTCCACCAGTGTCTTAACGACTGATATGACCCCCGGTGAAAATGAGGGAGACGCTGGTCGGTTGTATCGCTGGCGCTTTAACCTCAGCACGGGTACGGTAAAAGAGGAAATGCTGGACGATGCGCCTTCTGATTTCCCGCGTCTGAACGAACAGCGAATGGGACGACCAATGCGCTACGGTTATACGGCAAAGATGGCAAATAATCCCATGCCTCTATTTGAAGGTGTCATCAAGTATGACTTCAATAGTGGTAAGTCCGAAACTCACAAATTCGGACGGGAACGCTATGGTGGCGAGGCGGTATTTGTTCCCCGTCCCAATGCTACTGCTGAGGATGACGGTTGGCTTATGACTTTCGTCCACGATGATCGGGCAGATACTTCTGAACTGGTGGTCGTAAATGCCCAGGACGTGACTGCTGAACCAGTGGCGCGTGTCCTCATCCCCCAGCGAGTGCCTTACGGTTTCCACGGTGCTTGGGTTTGGGAGGAACAGTTAGGCGCTTCTGTCTAGCTTGTGGTGAGACGCGAACTGACAAGTCAGCGCAACGCGCGATCGCATTCTTGCCAAAATTATCTTAACTTGACAATATTCAGCTAGGTTTGGGACTGTAGCAAGGTTTTTATGGGGAAAGCGAATCTCCTTCGGAGACGCTTCGCGATCGCATTTGGTTGCGCTGGTATGATGCCGATGATAACTGGATTCCTACTCCTCAAGAGCGAGAAAGTCAACTACTTGAGCGAGAAAGGCGACGAGTAGAGAGATTAGCATCACAATTGCGCGCCCTTGGCATTGAACCGAATTTAGATTTTGAGACAGAGTTATGGAAGGAGAGAATGAAAATTGCAATTCCAAGAAACACTCTAGAAGAATTCTTACAACTTTCGTATATTGATGAATCACCAGCTTGGGAATATATCAATGGAGAGGCTGTTCAGAAACCTATGGGAGGCGGTAAACATAGCCTATTACAAAAACTTTTAGTTGCCAAAGTTGATGCAGCAGCTACTAATTACGAAGCTTTTCCAGAATTGCGTTGTAGTTTTGGTAATCGTTCGGTAGTTCCTGATGTCGTTGTCGTAGCTAGCGATAAACTACCATTGGATGAAAGCGGTGATATTTCTAGCACTGGTATTAATTTTGCACCAGAGTGGGTAATTGAAATACTTTCACCCGACCAAAGTCAAACTAAGGTTACTGGTAACATTCTGCACTGTCTGCGACATGGTACTCAGCTAGGATGGTTGCTCGATCCCAGCGAACGCTCAATTTTAGTTTATCAGTCGAATCGCCTACCAGATTTGTTAGCTAAAGCAGATGTTTTGCCTGTTTTAGAGAGTATAACTTTGACGCTTACAGTTGATGAAGTATTTGCTTGGTTGAAGCGGAGATAATGTTTTAAGACAAAGAGTAGAGAGATTAGCAGAACAATTGCGATCGCTTGGCGTTGAAGCCAATCTAGATGCTGAGGTGGAGTGATTGGAGGAGAGAACGCGAACTGACAAGTCAGCGCTTCGCTATCGCATTCTTGAAATCGTAAAAGATGCGATCGCTCATGTCTTGTTCGTACTCAAACAGGACTTACGCAACATCACTAGATATGGGGGCAACCACAGGGGGATTGCCCCTACAAAACACTATATGTATAAGCTTTGCGTAAGTCCTGTCAAATTCTAATTTTCTACCTCTTTTGTCGCCTCGCGCAGAATCGGTTTACCCATTGCCTTCTCAATCCGATCTAAAAGTGCATTTTTTCTAGCTTGGAAGAAGGTATCGAAGTTATCTATACGTAGTCTAGCTGGCTCTATAACGTGCGATCGCAAAATCTCATCAAGATTTTCTACTGAGATGTCGGATTTCTTCTGAATATCTGTTAAGTAGATGCTTGGTGCTTTACCTCCAATCATCTTATTAGTTTTGGCTGAAAGTGGGGTTTTGTTGATCGCGCAGTCGTAAACCTCGGCTGCAATGCTGTTGTTCTTACACCACTGTCGCGGAAAAATGTGATGGATATCAATAGCTTTATTAAAGTCCATCAAAGTGTCAATGGGATAACTTGTAAAGAAGTCGCACCCACCATCCCTCAACAACAAAGCAGATAAACCTTTATAAGCAGCACTTCTGCGAGTATACAGGCTTAAAAGACGATCGGGAGTAAAGTTAGCATCTCTGATAGTGTCAGGTTCAGCACCACCATTAATCCAGTCCCGCACTTGTGATACATCTTTCGCTAAACGACTTTCAATAGCACTACTGTAGAGTTCGCCAAAAACTCCACACCAATACCAATTAGCTAATTTTGCATTTGCTCCCGCTCCAATAGCGCGATCGCTAAGTGCTGCGAAAATAGCTGCAAGGGCTGTAAGTTGAGTTTGATAAGGCAGATCGCGATCGCTAAATATCTTTTGCGTGTGGAGAAATTTTGCTGCTTGCTCAAACCCTTGAGTAACTAAATCAGCCCATTCCTTGTATTGCTTCAAAGTCAGGTTTAGAATATCCTTGCGCTTACAACTTACTGAGGAATCTTCTAAGGTAGCAAGCAAAGTCACCGCTTGTAAAAAATCAGTTTTTTGAATATTTTTTAGTACCGAATGCTTCTTCAATTCCTTCTCCCGCTTAGTCCAATCTTCTCGGAGTTTGAACTTATAAATAGCAAAAGTTGCTGTAACTAATTCAAAAACATCAAGAGGTACGCCACCTGTATTCATTTTCTCAAAAACTTTACATACTGCCTCTCTAGGTGTTTCCTTATGTAGCAGAATAACTGGTACGTCGTAATGCTCAAACTGCTTTAAGATGTCATTATTAAATTTATTAAAAAACTTGACTTTTTCCTTTTCGTAATCCCAGTATTCGTTATGACTTGTCATCCAGTCGGATGAGTCAAAAATTTGTGAAACCGGAAACATTTCATTTTGGTACTCTTTTTCAGAGGTCGAGTAGTCTGATACAATTTCTTTACCAAAATTGCGGATTATCTTGTCCTCTGGTACGCTGACAATCGCTTCCTCCCGGTCAATACTTGGGTTGAGCGCTTTGGCGATATCAATGTAATACCATCTGTAAATTTCTTTGCCTCGTATATCTTTTGTTTTGACTGGTTTTCCTGATAGCAATGTCTGAAAAAGCGAAGTCAATCGCTGCTGTCCATCTAGAATTAGTTGCCCTGGTTCTGTCGGATTATTCAGTGTCACTCCTTCAATTGGGCGAGGTTGAAATCGCACATCAGGATTACCTGTTTCGAGCATCATCACTGCCCCAATTGGGTAAGAAAGTGAAATGCTGGCTAACAAGCTGCATATCTGGTCATCGTTCCAAACCCAGCTACGCTGAAAATCTGGCAGTTGAGTTTTTCCTTCTTTAGCGCTTCGCAACAGGTCAAGTAATGGCATACTGTCGCTGTCAAATTTTTTAACTGGTGGCATATCGTTTCTAGTATTGATTGCAGCAGAACTTATCAAAAAGCTCTATTTAAAGTATTCCCAAGAACAGGCCCCAGCTAACAGTAACAAAAATTAATAAAGCACTCATATAGAGGTTTATGCGATCGCTACAATTAAAATAACCACCCTCAAGCTCCAAACAAAGCAAGATGGTACAACAACTACCAACCGATACCGCAGCAGCGATCATCTACCCAGACAGCGACGGTCAACCAATGGCAGACAATACCAAGCAATTTGAGTTGATAGTGTTGATCAAAAAAAACTTGGATCTGCTGTTTGCTAATGACCCAAATGTATTTGTCGCTGGAGATTTACTTTGGTATCCCGTCGAAGGAGACAATAAAACTCGCCAAGCGCCGGATGCGATGGTTGCCTTTGGCAGACCAAAAGGCGATAGGGGTTCCTACAAGCAATGGGAAGAAGATAATATTCCACCACAAGTAGTATTTGAAATCTTATCTCCTGGCAATCGTCTTAAAGCAATGGCTCATAAATTCAAGTTCTACGAACGCTATGGCGTAGAGGAATATTATGTTTACGATCCAGATGACATTGAGCTAATCGGTTGGCTGCGCTTAGGAGAGGATTTAGAGATAATTGAGGAGATGAATGGTTGGGTTAGTCCTCGTCTAGGAGTGAGGTTTCAGGTGACATTTGAGAATCTGGAAATTTATACACCCACAGAAGAACGGTTTCTGAGTTTTGTGGAATTAGCTCAACTTAGGGAACAAGAACGCGATCGCGCAGATGAGGAACGCGATCGCGCAGATGAGGAACGCGATCGCGCAGATGAAGCGCTAAATCAATTGGAACAAGAAAGACAGCGCTATCAAGCCTTAGAGGCGCTACTGCGAGAACGAGGGATTAACCCGGAACAGTTGTAAAGTGTCATGGCGATGCTTGCAACGGCATCGCCACCCGCTTACGCACTGAAATATTTTGCTGCTGGATGATAGGCGATAATCGCCGTTGTAGATTGTTCGGGATACAGTTGTTCGCTTTCATCCATGTGAAGGTTGATGCGATCGCTTCCCAGTAACTCCAACAACTTATACTGATCCTGAATATTCGGACAAGCCGGATACCCAAAACTATACCGAGAACCCTGATAACGCTGCGCCAGAATATCCCGAATATTATCCGGTTCTGATGCCGCCAAGCCCAACTCCCGTCGGATTCGGGCGTGAAGCCACTCCGCCACCGCCTCCGCCGTTTGTACCGCCAAGCCGTGGAAATACAGATAATCGCTGTATTGATTATTTACAAACAACTTCTGCGCGAACTCCGTCGCAATATCCCCCACAGTCACCGCCTGCATCGCAAACACATCAACCTGTCCCGACTCAACAGGTGCAAAGAAATCAGAAATACACAGACGACGCATAGACTTTTGACGAGGGAAATTAAAAGTAGCAATTACCTCTTTCCTCTCTTCCTTGGCGTCCTTCGCGTCTTGGCGGTTCATTCCTTCTTGACTATAAATGTGCAAAGAATTTCCCTCACCCTGACACGGAAAATACCCGTACACAACTTGCGGATGCAGCAAATTCTCCTCTACAACCCGTTGCTTCCACTCCTTCAAAATCGGGTAAACCTTATCCTCTAAAAACTGATTGTACTCCTCGCGAGACTGTTCCTTCGGCTTGCGGAATTGCCACTGTCCAGCAATCAAAGCCTGCAAATCCAGATACTCAAACACCTCCTCTAATGGGATATCTTCAGGCTGTAATAATTTCGTACCCCAGAAAGGTGGAATTGGACGATCGATGTCAATCGCCACAGCCTCAGAACGCCGCGTATCTACTTCTACAGGTTGAGTTTCTTGAGTGCTATTCTCTAATGGCAGACGAGACGCTTCCTCTACAATAGGTGCATGACCAGTTTCCTCAACTTCATCCAAAAATCCCTGCAAATCATCCCAATTTCCAGTGGATTTAGCAGGCATTAATTTATCCATGAAATGCAGATCGGAAAAAGCATCTTTGCCGTAAATAACTTTACCTTTGTAAGTGTTTTGGCAATCTTCATGGACGAATTTAGGAGTCAGCGCCGCACCGCCTAAAATTACTGGGACTGTAATTCCTTTTTGGTTGAAAACCTCCAAATTATCTTTCATAAAAGCAGTTGATTTTACCAGCAAGCCGCTCATCGCAATACAATCAGCTTTGTGCTGCTCAAAAGCATCAACAATTTTATCAACAGGCTGTTTGATGCCAATATTAACCACCTTGTAACCGTTATTTGACAGGATGATATCCACCAAATTTTTACCGATGTCGTGGACATCTCCTTTAACGGTGGCAATTACTACAGTTCCTTTGGCATTATTTCCAGCATCTTTCTTTTCCATCAATGGTTCTAAATATGCCACCGCTGCTTTCATCGTTTCCGCAGATTGCAATACGAAAGGCAACTGCATTTGTCCGGAACCAAACAACTCGCCTACAACTTTCATGCCATCTAGCAAGAAGGTGTTAATAATATACAGAGGCGCATATTTCTCTAAAGCTTTGGTAAGTTGTTCCTCTAAGCCGATGCGTTCGCCGTCGATAATGTGACGCTTCAGACGTTCTTCTACGGGGAGATTTTCGTCATTAGAGCGATCGCGCTTCGTCGTTTTCCCTTCAAACAGCGTTGTCAACTCTCCCAGCGGATCGTAGGTGCAGATGTCTCCATCAAATTGCCGCTCATCGTAGATTAACTTGCGGCAGACTTCTTGATGCTCTGGCTCAATTTTCGCTAGCGGCAGAATTTTGCTAGCGCTGACAATTGCCGCATCCATCCCCACCGCGATCGCTTCGTGCAGAAACATGGAATTGAGGACGACTCGCGCCGCTGGGTTTAAACCGAAGGAAACGTTAGAAACCCCCAACATAACGTGGCAACCTGGAAGTTCTTCTCGAATGCGACGGATGGATTCAATGGTAGCTTTTCCATTAGCGCGGTCTTCTTCGATACCCGTAGAAATAGGTAGAGCGAGAGTATCAAAAAATATCTCGTAGGGTGGAATGCCATATTCGACAGCGGCGCGATAGGCACGTTGCGCGATCGCAAACTTCTTTTCAGCCGTCCGTGCCATCCCATCTTCATCAATCGTGCCAATAACGACACCGGCTCCGTACTTCTTCGCCAACTCCAGCACCTTGAAGAAGCGCTCCTCTCCATCTTCATAGTTAGTCGAATTCAGCAGGCACTTGCCCCCGGCAACCTTCAATCCTGCCTCCATCTTTTCCCATTCTGTGGAGTCGAGCATTAGCGGGATTGTCACATTTGTTACCAGCCGCGACACTAATTCATGCATATCTCGAACGCCATCGCGCCCGACATAGTCCACGTTGACATCAAGGACGTGCGCCCCTTCCCGCACCTGCGACTTCGCCAAAGAAACCAACCCATCCCAATCTTCCCCATTCAGCAAGTCGCGGCACTTCTTAGAACCGCTAGCATTCAGCCGCTCGCCCACAATCAGGAATGAATTATCCTGGTCATAAGGTTGGGCACTGTAAATTGACGCCGCCGCAGGCTCATAGCTAAAGTGCCGCTCTTTTGGCTTCAGAGTTTTGCCAATTTCTGCTAATTGTTGAATATGCTCAGGGCGCGTGCCGCAACAGCCGCCAATTATCTGCACGCCCCAATCTTCTACAAAGTGCATCAGCGCCATCCGCAATTCCATCGGCGTCAGCTTATAGTGAGCATGACCGCCAATATTTTCTGGTAAGCCAGCATTGGGAACGCAGGAAACCACAAACGGGGAGTGCTGGCAAAGATACTTGATATGCTCAGCCATCCGGTCTGGTCCCGTGGCACAGTTAAGTCCGAGAATATCAATCGGGTAACGTTCCAAAATCGTCACTACGGCGCTAATCTCAGAACCGACTAGCATCGTACCCATGACTTCCATCGTTACCGACACCATCAACGGGCGTCGTTCCCCCTTGCGCTGAAAGACTTCCTCAACCGCATTCAGTGCTGCCTTAATTTGCAGCACATCCTGACAAGTCTCGACAAGAAATAAATCAACGCCGCCGTCGTAAAGCGCCTCAGCTTGCTCTACAAAGGAAGCTTGCAGTGTGTCAAAGTCAATATGTCCCAGCGTTGGCAGCTTGGTCGTTGGACCTATCGAACCAGCCACAAACCGGGGTTTCTCCGGCGTCGAAAATTCCGCCGCCACGCGCTTCGCCAGTTCCGCCGCCTTCTTATTCAAATAGTAGGCTTGATCCGCCAGGTCGTACTCTGCCAGCACAATCGAGGCACCGCCAAAGGTATCTGTTTCAATCACATCGGCACCAACTGCCAAAAAGTCCCGATGCACCTTCTCCACCGCTTCTGGTTTAGTGTGTACCAGATATTCATTACAGCCTTCGTATTCTGGTCCCCCAAAGTCAGCGGCGGTCAGGTTTTGCGTTTGGAGGTTGGTTCCCATTGCGCCATCGAAGACGATGACAGGACGTTCAGGACTGTGGAGGCGAGTCAGGAAAGGGCTGTTCATAGATGACGAAGGCTTTTAAATAGGTGTTTGGGTTAAGCTTTGAACGATCAGCTTAATCTATTTTGCAGAATTTCTCGCTTTCGGGAGTAATCAAAACTATGAATGTACAGAAAGTAACGGCGTCTTCTCTCCCACAGCAGCAAGTTCCTCCCGAAGTCAGAGTCATTTTAACAGGCGTCACCTGGCAAACCTTCAAGGCACTACTAGCGGATCTCGGAAGCGATCGCGCCTGTAGACTCGCTTATGACCAGGGAATACTAGAAATTATGGTTCCATACCAAGAACACGAAGAATCTAAAATACTTATAGCGGAAATTGTTACAGCCTTAGCAGATGAGTTAGAAATTGAAATCATCCAACTCGGTTCTCTTACTCTAGAACGAGAAGATTTAACCCGTGCCGTGGAACCGGATACTTGCTTCTATATACAGAATGAAGCGTTGGTCAGAGGAAAAAAAATAGACTTGCAGACCGATCCACCACCAGATTTGGTTGTAGAGGTTGACTACACAAGTCCCTCTCTCAATAAGTTTCAAATCTATGCTTCTCTGGGCGTTCCTGAATTCTGGAGATACGAGAATTAGCGTCTTTATGTCTATCAATTAGGTGGTGGACAATATAATTTTTGCGCTCAAAGTCTGGCTTTTCCATTTCTACCAATTGCAGAAATACCAGCCTTGATTGAGCAAAGCAAAATTATTGGTCAGAGAGCCGCAGTCCGTTTATTTAAGGCAAGAATTCGAGAAATTTTGCAAAATTCTGATTTGGGGTGAGGCTAATGAGTAAAAACTTGGAAGCGATCGCGTTGCGCTGACTTGTCAGTTCGCTACCTGCTTCCCTCACCCTCCCTGTCATCTGTCCTATACTAAGCATGAATACTTACCTACATTGAAGGAAGCAGCGAACTGACTTTTTGGAGCGCTTCGCGATCGCTTTCCAATGTAGTTAAACTGAGATAACAACGCAGCAAAAGCGCCCCAATGTAGCCTATGTCTCCTGTTACTTTTGACCGCACTCCCTGTGTTTTACTCGTCGAAACCGACGAAATTCTTGTCCAACGTGTCAGCATGGATTTGCGAGAAGCTGGATATACTACTGTTGTTGCGCCAGACACCACCAGCGGTTTCCATCAAGCTTGCGAACTTCAGCCAGCTTTAGTCGTCGTAGATCGAGTGCTAACAGGAGATTCTGGACTGAAGTTGTGCAACCAACTGAGGAATGCCGGATCTCGCGTGCCAGTGCTGCTGTTGATGGCTCGCGATACCGTAGAAGATCGGGTTGCTTGTCTAAATTCGGGTGCCGATGATTACTTCCTCAAACCTTATCGCACGGACGCTTTTTTGCAACTGGTGCGTCTCTACTTACAGCCAGAAGCAGGTGCTAGCGAACAGTTACGGTTTGGCGAACTGGTTTTAGACTTGTCCACCCGCAGAGCAATGCGGAACGGGCGAGTGATTGACCTGACAATGAAGGAATTTGAACTCCTAAAGTATATGATGTCGCATCCCCGCGAAGTCTTGACCCGCGAACAGATTCTAGAAAATGTTTGGGGATACGACTTTATGGGAGAGTCAAATGTGATTGAGGTGTATATCCGTTATTTGCGTCTCAAAATTGAAGAAGAGAGCGAAAAGCGCTTGATTCAAACAGTGCGAGGTGTAGGATACGTTTTGCGAGAAGCTTAGAAAGGATTGAGTTTTGAGTTTAAATATCAAGGATAAAGGATGAATTTGGATTGGAGCGAACAGCACTTACGCGCATCCGCCAAAGGCGATCGCAACGCCAGAAAGCAGGCAAGTTTAGTGGTAATGATGCTGGCAGTTTTGCTGATGGGATGTTCAGCATCGGTGCCATCAACCTCCTCTCAGAGTGGGGAACCCGCACAACCATTGCAGCAGGCGTCGCCAGTATCAGCACCGACAACCCCTGCACAACCAGCGCTGTCATCATCGGAGGCATCACCCGCACAGAATAAGATGGGTCAAACTTTGCCAATTTCAGCTAAGGCAACGATGGCAAGTCAGGTGATTCAGCTGGAAGTGGCGCGGACACCCCAACAACAGCAAATGGGGTTAATGTACAGGAAGTCTTTGGCGGACGATCGCGGGATGCTATTTCTTTTCAACCCACCGCAACCGATCAATTTCTGGATGAAGAATACGCTCATTCCGCTGGATATGGTTTTTATGCTGGATGGAGTGGTGAAAGCGATCGCTGCCAATGTTCCTCCCTGTACAACCAGTCTTTGCCCCACTTATGGTCCGAATACGCCTGTTAACCAGGTGATTGAACTCCGAGGAGGACGAGCGGCGGAACTCGGTTTGAAGGCGGGCGATCGCGTCACCATTCAGTAACTCGATGCCAATACAGACGGACTTCCTGGCTCTCTTTTATAGTCCTTATCAAGGTGATTTAAAAATTTACTCGCTCTTTAGACGTATTTGTCGCCAAAATAAGGTACTCTTTCCCAAGATAGAGTTTGAGGCGGCAAATTTCAATTATTGTTACGCTTAAACCTAGATTCTCGCTTCCAGAGACATGGTTCTTCCAAGGATGAGAGCGCTTTGCCTGGAATTTGGTGTGAGGTTAGTGGAATAGACGCTCTAGGCAAGCAAATCTCTCCTATTACAGAGGAATTTCAGTGAATTGCTGAAGAAAATATTAAGCAAAGTTCACTCTTCTAGAGTCGGCTAGGATTTCAGAAAAAAGTGGAGTGAGCCTAAGTTTTTAGTCTCATTCTCTAGGTCAACCCGGAAGGGATGCCTAAAGTGCTGAATCTACTATGAACATTCTTCTGTTAATACCCATACCGGCTGCCGTAATTGTCACACCAGGCTGGTGATCTGTGACACTAGCGTTCCAGTGGGTAGCGGCAAAATAGTATAAAAGGAGCCGAGTAAAGGTGGACAGATAAAATACTGACTACTATCACTCAACAAACCAAGGTTTCAATTACAAAATAGATTCTACAAAGGAGGTAAAAGCCATCATGGCACCTACGAACTTTTCTCGATTTCTCCGTTTTCTTCAAGAAGATTTAGCAATATCCAAGGCATCGATTGCGATCGCTTTGCGGCGTCGAGAACAAGATCCCGGTCCATTGCCGATGATCTTATGGCAATACGGTTTAGTAACGCTGGAACAGTTAGATCAAATCTATGACTGGTTGGAAACTGCATAAGACTTGATGATTCGGCGAGGAGCAAGAAAGTTATGTCAGAGCAATTGGGCGTTGGTACTTTCCCGACCCATCAGCGAAGACTCAACAAATGTTGTCAATTACAATTTACTGCACCAAAAAGAGCGGGTCAAGTATTTGACCCGCTCTTTTTAGTTGTTAGTTTTTAAAAGCTAGTTTTACCACATAATATGCCTCGATTAATTAAGCTTTATTCTACATTTTGCCAATCCATGAATCAAAAACTGTTCGTAAATATAGCAATTCTAAATAAATTGTGAGAAACAGCCATAGGTGAAAAGCTTTGGAAAGTCAAAGAATTGACGATAAGTTACGAACTCAAATAAATACTTCACGACACCAAAAGATTTGCACAGGCGATCGCACTCTCGGATACATTGCTTTGCTTGCAACCAAATATCCTCAATTGGGTTCTGCTGGGAGTTATGGGGCGCAAAGCCTAACTTGTGGATAGAGGAGGGGATAGGTGAAAGCGATCGCTATTGGTGGAGGTGTACTAGCGATCTACTTTGCACGAATGAGTTAGAAATGATGACGTATATTCCACAAGCCCCTATATTTACAACAGCTAAGCTAATTCTTACATCATCTGACAAACTGCAACTTCAAGGCTGATTATTTTAATTCAGCGAAAGTCTCCCTTGCCAGTCTTAGCCTTTCCTTTACATTATATTCGTTAGTTAGATCGCGTATTTTCACGGATACGCCTAGAAATTCTTCATCACTTATTAGACGTTGATAGATTTGTTGGAATTCCTCAATATTCTGAATAGTACCTTTTTCTAGCCTTTTCGCTGTACCGACCATGACTGCCTCAAACCAAGTAGGAACAAATGCCTTTTCTCGTCTGAAAGCTTTATTGCCAACGCATTTATAAATTATTTCAATTGTTGGGATAAATGCTTTGATAATTCTATCCCTAGACTGCTGCTTGAGTTGTCTGTTTTTGGTCATATATCTATTTAAAAATTCCTTCATTGATGGCTTGTAATTATTCCCTTCAAAATAAATTGCCAGGAAGCGTAGAATAAGTTCTTGGTCTTTTTTATTCTTATCACAAATGCCAAATATGTTACGCCATGCTCCGTTCTTGTTCATTTCCTCAAGCAAATCATTGAATTCTCCGTGATAAATGCAACCCCGAATTTCCTGGGGTTTTAATAAAGTCCCACCTGTATTCAACCTTTCAAAAATATAGTATATGCTTTCTTCGTTGTTATCATGTGGTTGAACAACAGTTGCAGATAAAACCGAGTTGTCTAATTGCCGCCGATAGGTATCCGCGAGTGTTTTATATGTCTGGCGCTCAAAGTTTGAATGAACCCCTTTCAAGGAAAACGATGTCCGACCTTCTGGAAATTTACCATCGTAAAAAGATTTAAGACTAATTAATCTTTGCTGACCGTCAAGTACTAGCAACTTGTTCGTTTCTGGCTCTCTTGCCAGGAAAATCCCTGGAACCGGCAGACCAAGTAAGAGAGACTCTATCAAACGCGAAGCTTGTTTGGGTTTCCATACATAGGCACGCTGAAAATTAGGAATATATATATCATTATTTCTCAGACGCTTAACTATGCCATCAACATCAAAATCTGTTCGAGAAACTGATATGGAGAACCTGGAAGGGAGGATGTCATCATCATCTTCCAAGCTTTCTTCAATTTGTGTTTCCTGTTCCTCATCTGCTAAATTTTCTGGGTAGTCTGCTTCATTATTCGGTACAAATGTACTCATACTGTAGCGTCGCTTGTGCATGGGTTATTACCGATTATATGGCGATCGCTCTCACCGCCCAAACCTCACCGAAACGCGATCGCTTCTTATTCAAACTCCCCTTGTCCTGGTAAATCTAAAGCAATTAGCAACGCTTGTTCTAGTTGCGCCAACGATGAGGATGAAAGCATCCCACGCAGACGTAAAAAACGAGTTTTAGCTAAAGTGCGAACTTGCTCTCCCAGTGCCACCGAATCTCGCTCCAGCCCACCATCCGGCGCTTGCAGGAGTACCTGACTCGGATAGATACGCTTTCCAATGCGATAAGTTGTACAGGGAACTGCCAGCACAACCTGACTGGCAGCATTGATGGCATCACGGCTGACAATAATTACAGGTCGAATCTCTGCCTGTTCAGAACCTTCAGTCGGATCGAGACGAGCATCGTAGACTTCCCCTCGCCTCATTGCTGAGATTCACCTATCTGAAATGATTCCCAATCAGCCGTAGCAAATTCATTACTAATTTTCACAACTTCCGCCTGATATTCGACATCATCAGCCATTCCCGCAAAAGCTGCATCAATATCAGCTCGTTTTTGAGCCGCCAACTCATGACGCAATGCTAGGGCAACAAACTCATTACGACTCTTGGCTTTTCCTTCCCGCACAGCCCGATCGGTTGCTTCTAAAAGCTCAGATGGTAATGCCAGTGTTGTTCTGACAGTAATATTTTCCATATAACGATGGCATATTGATGCTTAGTTGGATGCCTATTATGACATCAATTACGGTTTGCAGGCGATGAATTACACTGTAGCCACTTCACAGAGTGATGCAAAACATCAAGTTTTGGGAACCTTCCAGCCCTAACCGGAGCTTGGTGGTAATATTGTCAATCAAGCTAGGGGTGCCTGGATTTACAGGCTGAGATTACACCCTTAGAACCTGAGTCCGGCTAATACCGGCGGAGGGAAGCTGTTAATTGAGGAATTCAATATGCGGACTGAATGGATCGCTAAGCGGCGTGGACAGAGCAACGTCTCTCAAATGCACTATGCCCGTCAAGGTGTGATTACTGAAGAAATGCAGTATGTAGCACAGCGGGAAAATCTCCCAGTTGAGCTGATTCGGGATGAAGTGGCGCGGGGACGAATGATTATCCCCGCCAACATCAACCACACCAACCTAGAACCGATGGCGATTGGCATCGCCTCGAAGTGTAAGGTGAACGCCAATATCGGCGCTTCCCCCAACTCTTCCAATCTGGATGAAGAGGTCGATAAGTTAAATCTGGCTGTAAAATATGGCGCTGATACCGTCATGGACTTGTCCACCGGCGGCGGCAATTTGGATCAGATTCGCACGGCAATTATCAACGCCTCGCCCGTTCCCATTGGCACAGTGCCAGTTTACCAAGCCTTAGAAAGCGTCCACGGCACGATTGAAAACCTCACCGCCGATGACTTTCTCCACATAATTGAGAAGCACGCACAGCAGGGAGTAGATTATCAAACCATCCACGCCGGGATATTAATTGAGCATTTGCCTTTAGTGCGCGATCGCATCACCGGGATTGTTTCTCGCGGTGGCGGCATTCTGGCACGGTGGATGTTGCATCATCACAAGCAAAATCCGCTTTATACCCACTTCCAAGACATCATCGAAATTTTCAAAAAATACGATGTCTCCTTCAGTCTGGGAGATTCCCTGCGTCCCGGTTGTCAGCACGACGCCTCAGATGCCGCTCAATTAGCCGAACTCAAAACTTTAGGAAAATTGACCCGCAAAGCCTGGGAACATGACGTGCAGGTGATGGTGGAAGGGCCAGGACACGTCCCAATGGATCAAATCGAGTTTAATGTCAAAAAGCAGATGGAAGAGTGTTCTGAAGCACCCTTCTATGTGTTGGGACCACTGGTTACAGACATTGCCCCCGGTTACGACCACATCACCTCTGCGATTGGTGCAGCAATGGCTGGTTGGTACGGTACGGCGATGCTGTGCTATGTGACACCCAAAGAACACTTAGGGCTGCCGAATGCTGAAGACGTGCGGAATGGATTAATTGCCTATAAGATTGCGGCTCATGCTGCCGATATTGCACGGCATCGTCCGGGGGCACGCGATCGCGATGATGAACTTTCCAAAGCGCGTTACAATTTCGACTGGAACCGCCAGTTTGAATTATCCCTCGACCCCGAACGCGCTAAGGAATATCACGACGAAACTCTGCCAGCAGATATTTATAAAACTGCTGAATTCTGCTCAATGTGCGGTCCGAAATTCTGCCCGATGCAGACGAAAGTGGATGCCGATGCTTTGACAGAACTGGAGAAATTTTTGGCTAAGGAACCCGTAACTCAAGGCTAAAACAATGTTAAACATCGTTACCAAGTTGAGCATGGTAACGATGTTTTAGGTAGCACGCTATTAAGTAAAATTATAAAATGGAATTCTTTCTATGGCTTTAGATTTTGAAACTGCAAAAGCAGTAGCTGCTTTTGGCGGTTTTATAATAGCTATAGTTAATTTCTGCTATAGCATTTGCTATAAAGAGTTTTTGTTGCAACCTATCTTAAAAGGAAGAATAATTAGCATTGTTTACATAAGTCCAGAAATGATGTTTAATTATGATAATTTTGGTGTGCATAAGCAAATAAAAGGTATTGGATATGCACTAAAATTATCTATAACTGCCTCGAACAAAGCTTTTAATATCAAGCAAATTAGGATGAATTTTAGATATAAAAATGATTCTAACTTGTACGAGGGTTTGATTTATACAAATCCCCGTTTGTCTTTATCATTAATAGATGGAAAAAAGAAGGATTTATGTATTCCAAACTCAGAGCTTCTTCCTTTTTTAAATGTATTAGAAAAAGATAAAAATAATGTATGTTATGTAACTTGCATAGTTGAAAAGCCAATTAATGAAGAAACAAAAAGAAAATTAGATTTTAAGATTAGTGAATCTAATCCTAAACAGATTTTGCTACAGACTGAATTGTTTTTATTTTCAGAAGTAGAAATATTTTTTTATGATTATGATAATAACTGTAAATCTTTAACTTTGAAGCAAAAAGATATTGATCCAAAGCTTCAATTTTATGAAGAGCGTCTATGGGTAGATATGGGTGATGCTCACTAATTTAGGTTTACTTCGTCAACCCAAAATATTCAAAGCTTATTGTAATAGGAAATACTGGGTTGTGTTTCTTAGCCCAACTTGGGGCAATGGGCTTTGGCGTAGCGTACCGTAGGCGATCGCGCTATCTCGCACTACACATAAGTGCGATCGCGCAATTTTTAACAGCAATAGAATTCGCTCAAGTTACGGGAATATTCACTCGGCGAACATCTCAGCCAAGCTATCGAGAACAGCTCTTTGCTCATCGGGGCTAATTTGACCAAGGTGTTTAACTAATCGAGTTTTGTCTACTGTGCGGATCTGGTCGAGAATAATTTGTCCATCTTTACTTTGAAATTGAGAAGCTATACGGGTAGGATATGTTTGACCCTTTGTCGTCATTGGTGCAATGATGACTGTAGCAATATTGCGGTTCATTTCATCTGGAGAAATCACTAAACAGGGTCGTGTTTTCTGAATTTCACTACCAACAGTAGGATCGAGATTAAATAGGAAAACATCAAAACGTTTGACTATCATTCCCATTCAACCTGTTCCCAGTTAGTAGGGATAACATCGTCAAGCAAAATATCATCGTGTCGTTCGGACATTTTGGCAAAGGCTTCATCCCATCCCACACGAGATCTTGCCGCTGGGCGAATAATCAAGCTCGCGCCTTGCACTTCAATTTCAACTTCTGTATGAATACCGCTTTGTTCTAAAAGCGGTTTAGGAATACGAATTCCCTGAGAATTACCAATTTTAACAATTCTGGTTTTGATAGCTGCATTCATATCTAAGTAGCTTTAAAAGGAAAAGTAGCTACATTGTACTTACAACAATCAGACTCGTCAATAGTCGTGGGTGAGAGTGGCATAGTGCGATCGCGTAGCTTACCGTAAATAATCACCTAGCATTGCCAGTGGCGAATACTGAGTTTATTTTAGGTTTAGCACTGCTCAAAAGTCTTTCTCATGAGCAGGATTATCAGTCAGCTAAATGTAAACTTGAGCGACAATATTAAGCCTGCATCTGCTTATATCGTTCCTGAAGATCCTGAATCGAAAACACCGCCTGAAACTTTAGCCCAACTGACTGGTATAACTCGGCACCGCCTTGTTGTCTATCTACCAAAGAAATTACCTGTTCAACCTCATAACCGGCATCTCGCAGACGCTCAACTGCTTTCATTGCAGATTTACCAGTTGTAACCACATCTTCCAAAACTACCACTTTCGCACCCGCAGGGAGAGTAGGACCTTCTATATATGCCTGTGTTCCGTGTCCCTTGGCTTCTTTCCGAATAATTAACGCCGGTAAAGGTCTATTTTCATAGGCGGAAACTACGCTTACTGCTGTCACAATCGGGTCGGCTCCCAGCGTCAATCCGGCAACTGCCTGGGTATCCATCGGCAGCAGCGATAACAGAATCCGACCTGTTGCTAAAGCTCCTTGGGGATGAAGCGTTACTGGCTTGCCGTTAATGTAGTAAGAACTGCACTGCCCCGATGACAGCACAAAATCTCCCTCTTTATAAGCCAGATGGCAAAATAAATCCAGCAGTTGCTGGCGTAGCGTTGTTAGCTCGGCAGTAGCATAAGAGCCAGTTAAATCAGTCTGGGGTTGGATTTTGTGGATCATCACTAGGACAGAAAAAGAGTGGAGATATGACAATTTGACTAACAATCATCCTAAACTTAAACTTTAGATAGTATTCAGCCAAAGTTGAGGGACGAGATGGGAATGCGCTTGACTAATTTAATCAGTGTGTTGGTTCTCAGTGCCGCTTCGACTGTCATTGCCTCTAGCGCGATCGCTCAGCAAACACTCTCTAACTTCCAGCCAGTACCTTATACCTCGATTCCGGACTTATTTAATCGAGCTATCAGTGAAAACTCTAAAGACTTTTTCGGCAACCAATCTTACCGACGGGAGTTAAATTTCATCATTGGCCCTAGTTTTCCAGAAAATGAGATCGAGCAAGACACTAAGATAGTCGATAACCTTTACCGGGAGCTACTCTTTCAGCAGACTTCCAGTGACTTTATTATTCGCACTCCCGATCTCCCTAATCCTTTCAATACCTCAATTCTGCAAAGCCCAGCTATCAATGTAAACGTTACTGGTAGTGGTAGACCCGTAACAGGCAGCGAGTTCGTGTTTGAGAACCCCCCACAGCCCTAAATCAGAAAAAGAGGAAAAGACAAGCAAAGATTGTTTGTCTTTCTTACTTCTGCCTGGTCGCGGTTTAAAATTTGACTTTTTCAAAATTCACGGGGCGAGATTTTGACAAGCTATCAGGGCTGGCTTTTTATAAACTCTATTTCTTGAACTGACGTTAAGCTTCCAACTTACTTTGTTCAGTTGCTTTCCACCATTGGGAAACATCTGGCGTTTTAGATATTCTGCTGAAATTTTCGATAAAAGTAAATTATCGAGAATAATTTTATTAATAGGTTTCTTAAGATCGTGATACGCTAATAAACTGCATTTATCCTGAGCGCATTGTACTTTCCGCTAGAGCGCTTCTGGGGAATTTGCTTCAAGGATACTGAATTTATGGGAATGCGCCCTACCGGAATCGAACCAGTCTGAAGGCGAATTATGAGTTCGCTGCCTCCCCAATCGGCCAAGAGCGCATGATTGATTTCGTTGCCAGGATTGACTGATTTGATGACTGCATCCCATCAGTCAATCCTGGCTGGATTGTTATTTTATACAATTATGGACGCTAAGTCCACTCCAAAGCGGATGCGTAGTATGATTCCTGATAATAAATTATAAGCGCTGTTTTCTAAAATAGAGATAAATCTTCGGCGTGACATTGACCGATTCGCTATCATAGGTTCCACTGCTGTCAGTCGTCAGCTATGTATAGCAGTTAGTCGGTGTCGCGGCAATTTTTGTAGCTTGAGCAACCAATGAAACTAAATTCAACTGTCGCACTTACGTTAATTTTGCTTGCCATGATGTTAGGCGCTGGCTTTGTAAGTGCGATGTGGGGGTTTACTGTAGGTCATGAAGCCCTTAAAGGAGTAACGCAGCCGGATGTGCGCCCTACCAATAAATTGGCTGGTAGCAAGCGGGCAACTCCTGGTAAAGAAGGAGTGGCAATTTTGCGCGAGGTTGATATCCTGGCAAGTGTCAAAGCACAAATGAGCGGTAAGGGTAAAACCGTTATTAAGCCTGAACCGAAAGAAGAGGAAACCAAAAGCAACAGCGAGCCTAACACTCCTGAGGAGACCTCTGAGCAGGAAAATAAACAGCAAAATTTCCCGATTACAAGTCAGGACAAGGGCGTGAAGTTGGAGATAGGCTCAGCGCGTCAGCAAGGAGGGTCTTTGTTGCTGAATGTGAGCCTGAAGAATGAGGGAGGGAATGCTGTACGGTTTCTGTATAGTTTCTTGAATGTAACGGACGACCAAGGTCGAGCTTTAAGTGCTGTGACTGAAGGTTTGCCAGGAGAATTGCCACCAAATGGGCAAAGCTTTTCGGGGACGGTGAGTATTCCCACGGCTTTACTAGAAGACGCTAAGCAGCTTTCTTTGACTTTGACAGATTATCCCGATCAAAAACTCCAGCTGAAAATGTCTGGAATTCCAGTGGTGAAGTAGGCGTTAGGTGGTAGGTAATAGGGGCTTTTCTTGTACCGTGACCGTACAGTGGGTAGTGGATTCTACCCACTACTCATTACCGACTACCGATTACCAACGATTCGTTGCCCAATACCCAATACCCAATACCTTCGTTACGGATGGATACCCCCGTGTTGGCGATCTTGACGGTGAATGCTTTTCCTAGGCTCACCGCGCAAGACGTTCTGCTGCGATTATTATCGGTGCTACTGCTGATTGCCATTAATGGTTTTTTTGTCATCGCTGAGTTTTCGATAGTTTCGGTGCGGCGATCGCGCATCAATCAGCTAGCCGAAGCGGGCGATATTCAGGCAAAAACGGTTCAAAACTTGCAAGGCAGCATCGATCGGCTGCTTTCTACTACTCAACTAGGGATTACTCTCTCTAGTTTGGCTCTCGGCTGGATTGGCGAGAGTACAATGGCAATTTTAGTGTCCGCTTCAATAGCGCACTTGCCTCTATCTTGGAAGGTGAAAGTAGCGATCGCTCATTCCCTTTCGGTGCCGGTTGCTTTCTTCCTGATTGCCTATCTGCAAATTGTTTTGGGTGAACTATCCCCGAAATCAGTGGCACTGCTTTACTCGGAACAACTGGCGAGGTTTTTGGGACTGCCAATCAGAGCGATCGCCCGCTTTTTCAACCCGTTCATCTGGATTCTCAACCAATCAACGCGCTTGCTGTTGCGGCTGGTAGGCATTCAGTACACCGGACAAGGCTGGTATGCGCGCGTTACCCCCGAAGAATTGCAAATGATTATCACCACAGAGCGCGAGTCTACAGGTCTGGAAGCCGAAGAACGAGAGTTGCTCAACAACGTGTTTGAGTTTGGTGAGGTGTTGGCGGAAGAAGTGATGGTTCCCCGCACCAGCATTGCCTCCATTCCCTGTGACGCCACTTTTCAAATCTTTCTAGATGAAATTACCTCCACGGGTCACTCCCGCTATCCCGTCACGGGAGAATCCCTCGACGATATTCGCGGCATTATTTACTTCAAAGAGTTAGCTGAACCTTTAGCCAAAGGGGAACTAACCCTAGATACACCGATTCAGCCTTGGATTCGACCCGCTCGATTTGTGCCCGAAGGACGACCTTTAAGCGAACTTTTGCCGATGATGCAGCGAAGTCACCTGGCAATGGCGATCGTTGTGGATGAATTTGGTGGCACCGCTGGGTTAGTAACAATTGAGGATTTGATTGCTGAAATTATCGGCTACGAGCCAAAATCTGAGAATAAAGAAGAGTTAGCTGTACAAATTTTGGATGAGCAGACTTTTCTGGTGCAAGCACAGATGAATTTGGAAGAAGTCAACGAATTTCTGGATCTCAACTTGCCCCTGATTGATAAATACCAAACTTTGGGCGGCTTCCTGCTTTACCACTATCAGAGAATTCCTACCCAAGGCGAAACCCTACGCTATGACAACCTTGAGCTGACCATCGTTTCTGCCGAGGGTCCACGCCTGCACCAAATTCGCATTCACCGACGAGAGACGACATTTGCTAGCAATGGAGCCAACGGATCTGATGTCTCAGATGATGTCTCAGATATAGATGCTAAGGTTGCAGCAGATGACATAAAGGAATCAGAAATTGCGAATCAGGAATCAGGAGTCAGCATAAATTTTGAATGATAAAGTTTAGATTCTAACTTGCCATTCGTTTACATCTGGGACATCCCCAGCTTTAGTGACTCTTCGCTGCATAGGGAAGCGGATCTTGTAATCCCAGCTCAGCAAAAGCAGCTAGACGCAACTGGCAGGAATCACAAACGCCACAAGCCACTTCGCCTCCGGTATAGCAAGACCAAGTTTGCTCCCAAGGAACGCCTAGCTGATTTCCGAGCTGAATGATTTCCGTTTTTTTCAGGTTTATCAGGGGCGTCATGATGCTAATCGGCTGTCCCTCTCGTCCCTGTTTCGTTCCCAGTCGAAAGATTTCCTGCATTGCCTGGATATAATCGGGACGGCAATCTGGATAACCGGAATAATCTAAAGCATTAACGCCAATATAAACCCGCTGAGCGTTGATAGTTTCTGCATAAGCTAGGGCAAAGCTCAAAAAGATGGTGTTTCGGGCGGGGACATAGGTTACAGGGATACTTTGAGCCATTTCATCAAGCGATCGCCCTTCTGGTACGTTAATAGCACTGTCTGTGAGCGCAGAACCGCCCCAGCGACGCAAATCAAACGCCACTACCTGATGTTCTAGTACACCAGCGAGGTGGGCGATCGCTGTCGCAGACTCTAACTCTCTCTGGTGCCGCTGCTGGTAATCAAACGAGATAGCATAACACTCACAGCCATCAACCTTTGCCTGATACAGTACCGTCGAAGAGTCTAACCCCCCAGACAACAAAACAACCGCTTTCACTTCCCAGCCCCCTCATACCTGGATTTTTACTTCTGCCAACTTTTAGCTCAGGACTTACACAACATCACCACATTTGGGGGCAACCACAGGGGGATTGCCCCTACAAAACACTATATGTATAAGCTTTGCGTAAGTCCTGAGATGTTTCCCTCCGTCGGTTCTTGTAATTGACCGCTGTCCACTGCCTACTAAATCCCTCAGTCCTCACTCCTCACTCCTCACTCCTCACTATTGAATCCTCACTTCCTCAGTCCTCACTTCCTCAGTCCTCACTCCTCACTCCTCAGTCCTCAGCCCTCAGTCCTCACTCCTCAGTCCTCAGCCCTCAGTCCTCAGCCCTCACTCCTCAGCCCTCACCCCTCAGTCCTCACTCCTCACTCCTCACTCCTCACTCCTCCCCAGATGGACGGGAGAGAAAGTGACACATTTACCAGCTGCTAATTTACAAACCTCAACAAAATGGAAGATGAGCCAACTCTCACAAATTTGAGAAAGTTAGACACAGCTTTGAAATTCTTCACAAAAGAAGGCACTATGATACCATCTGGATCGTCTCAGGCGACTAAACGTTGCCAATTGATTTAATCCTAGTGGTGGAGGAGCATACAGGAGTGCAAGATAGCATGTCAGCAAGACAGCCAGACGCTCATCAGCAGCGCAACCAGCCTCAACCAATCCGCATTGGCGTGATTGGGGTCGGCAATATGGGACAGCATCACACCCGCGTTCTGAGTCTGCTTAAAGATGTTGAACTGGTTGGTGTATCAGATATTAATGTTGAGCGGGGTTTGGATACTGCGAGTAAGTATCGCGCCCGCTTTTTTGAAAATTATCATGACTTAATCCCCTATGTAGATGCTGTCTGCATTGCCGTTCCGACAAGGCTGCATCACGAGGTTGGCATAACTTGCCTGCAAGCCGGGATTCATGTCTTGATTGAAAAGCCGATTGCCGCCAGTATTGCTGAGGCTGAATCCCTCGTCAATGCCGCAGCCGAATCTCACTGTATTCTCCAAGTAGGGCACATTGAGCGGTTTAATCCGGCTTTTCAAGAACTCAGCAAAGTTCTGAAAACAGAAGAATTGCTTGCCCTAGAGGCTCATCGCATGAGTCCTTACTCGCAAAGGGCTAACGATGTTTCTGTAGTCTTGGATCTGATGATTCATGATATTGACCTGCTGCTAGAACTATCCGCTGCACCCGTAGTCAAATTGACCGCCAGTGGTAGTCGTGCCGCTGATTCTGGCTATCTAGATTACGTGACGGCTACCCTTGGTTTTGCCAACGGAATTGTCGCTACGCTAACAGCCAGTAAGGTGACACATCGCAAAATTCGTCGCATTGCTGCCCATTGCAAAAATTCTCTAACTGAAGCAGATTTTCTCAACAATGAGATTCTGATTCACCGACAAACGACTGCCAATTATATGACAGATTATGGTCAGGTGCTTTACCGACAGGATGGGTTAATTGAGAAAGTCTACACCAGTAATATTGAGCCGCTTCACGCGGAGTTAGAGCATTTTGTTAACTGCGTGCGTGGTGGGAATCAACCCTCTGTAGGCGGCGAACAGGCGCTTAAGGCGTTGCGTCTGGCGAGTTTGATCGATCAGATGGCTCTTGATGGTCAGGTTTGGCAGCAACCAGACTGGGATTGTCGGTGTCTGAGTTCTCCGGCTGTAGCCGTTTCCTTTTAAAAAATTAAAAATTAAAAATTAAAAATGGGAGTAGTGTTGTAGAAGTAGTGATAATTAGCTTGGAAACCTTTGTATAACAGAGGTTCCACTACTAATTAACACTATGTGTTTACCACTACTAAAATAAAAATTCCGCAATTTTTAATTTTTAATTTTGCATTTTTAATTGATTGAGCGATCGCCCAATTTCTTCATTAACCAGCTGATTTCCTTGAGGGCTGAGATGGATATGATCTCGGTACAGGGTTTCTGGCTGCTCTTTTGAGTTGAAAATGGGCAGAAAATCTATGTAGGCAATGTGTTGGTTTTGGGTTAAGTCGATGAGGCGCACTCGCGCTTTTAGTTCATAATCACGGGGACCCGGTTCGCCGACTTCCCGCTTCAGGGGTGTCATTGCTAGCAAAAAGCTGGCACCTTTTTGCTCTGCGATGGTCTGGATTTCTTGAATGGCTTTTAAATTAAAGCCAACGCGATCGCCTGATTCCGCATTCACCGCTTTCATCTCTGGTACTGGCGGTGCCTTTAACAAATAGCGGCTGAATGCCTCTACAAGAGCTAGGGGCGGTTTTTGGTCGGGGTAATTGCGATCGCGTCCTACGGGGATTGAAGTCGGCGCAGTCCCGAATAAATCGTCGGTATTAATCAGCAACACGACTACCTGAGCTTCAAAAGTACCAAACTGCTTTAGGTAAGCTAATTCATTGCGCGGACACCAGGAATTCGCCGAAGCGTTGAGAACTTCAATCTGGTTAAAAGTCTTACCATCGCTAGATGATTGCAACTGCTGAGTCATCATGGCTGAAAGCGTCTCAGCCTGATCTGTCCACCAGCCACCATTAGCGATGGAATCTCCTAGTAATAGTACCCGCAGCGTAGATTCTGGGCGAGTTTCTGTTATTTTTGGGCTTCGCATCGAATACTGATTAATTTCTATCAGATTGCCAAAGCGACGAGTGCGCTGATTTGGCGCTAATAAATATCCAATCTGCTCATCGGCAATATAAATGAGGGGATTTCCGAAACCGAATAGCAGTCGCAATCCCACCTCTACCGCCAGCACCAACCCCACAACAACTGCCAAAACAATTAGCGCGATTTTCACGGATAATCCCCTGTGTACATAGAGCGTGAACCAATCTAGCTTAAATCTTGCAGCACTTCAGTTTTGCAGTATTAAAAGTCGCTCCCATCTTAGCCCAACCCATTTATGACCCATTCGGGTGATAGACGAATGCTCTAACACCCGCTAACCTAGTCATGAGTACGATATGTTTACAAATCGTTGTCTAGCTCCGAGCCAAGGAGGATCGCAGCCTTATGTCAGACTTGAACCGTGGAATTATGAAGTTCGAGGGAGCTGATAGCCCAAAAGCGATCGCTATCTCATCCGTGTTGGTTTTGGGCGGTATTGCTTTTCTCGTCTGGTGGGCACTCCACTCAGCCTACGCTATGTAACCCGCTACTAAACCGAGGCCACCACCGATGCTGATAAAGCCATAAGTTCAATCGATGGGTTATCTCAAAGTTCCTGTAAAACTCCCTTATTCGGGGAGTTACTTTGTTGTTTAACCCAAAATATCTTTCGCGTATTTTTTGCCCTTAGGCTGCATGGGGCTACACAAACATTTCGCTCGACTAAAGACAAGTGAAGAGTTTTCACGCCCCACGGAGATGGGCTTGGTGTGTGTAGCCGCGATTTAAAGTCGCTGGATGCAAGATACGAGTTTTTCAGAGTCGCTTTTTGAACCGGACTCTGGAATTTTTTATTGGCTATTTTTCATCAAGAAAGAATTATGGCAAGCATTCGGGATATCCTCGGTTATTACCGAAAATATCGGGTAGTCGCGCTTTTGAGTATTGCAGCGTCTAGTCTCTTTGAAATCATCGATCTGGTAGTTCCTTACACAATTGGGCAGATTCTCAACGTGCTGTCCAGTCAACCGCTGGATAAGGGATTGCAAAATGCGATCGCTCTTGTCGCCGACATTACTAACTTACCAGCAAATCGGTTTTTTTCCCTATCAGTGCTAATGGGGTTAATCTTCCTAGTCACCGTAGTTAGAGCGCCCATTCAGATTTGGACAAGTTGGTGGTTTCATTGGGATATCGCCTTGCGATCGCGTCGAGATCAAGCTCAAAAAATACTAGGAAAAATCCTCACTCTGCCCCTAGAATTTTACGAAGAAAACAACCCCGGACGTATCGCCGGACGAGTTGCTAAAGGACTTGAAAACCATACTTGGACTTACCCAGAAATCGCCGGACAGTTGATTCCCAAACTATTCCGAGTGTTGGGTATCTTTGTAATTATCTGGTTTATTGAGTGGCGCATCGCCTTACTATTTCTAGTTTCGTTCTTGTTTATACTCAGCTTCAGCCTCAAAGGTTTAAAGCATCTGATGCAACAAGAACAACGGCTAGATAAATACATGGAAAATACCCAAAGCCGGACCTCTGAAATCGTCACCAATATCAAAACAGTCAAAGCATTTGCCACAGAAGCAATAGAAATGAAACGGCAACGGCAACGCTTAAACCGCGAGTTTAAAGTCATTGTCTACCGCATTCACCTTGGTTACATCAAACTCGCCACTTGGCAAAAAACTCTCATCCAGTTTTGTGTTTTGATGGTGCTAGGTTTAACTCTCGCTGCTGCGCTAAAAGGTCAGATTTCACTTGGTCACTTTGTCACCACTTTAACCGTTTCCAGCATGGCTTATGCAGAGTTGGAACCAATCGCCAATATAGCAGAAATTTTTGCTCGTCGCTATGCCTCAATGCTGCGGTTTCACGAGTTTATGCAGCAGAAAACTGGGGCGGATGCAGCTAATTTTGTTATGGATTCATCTGCCACCGTCACATCCTATCAATTCACCGGCAAAGTCGAGTTTTCTCATCTGACCTTTGGCTACGACAGCAGCCGCCCAGTTTTAGAAAACATCAACCTACTCATCGAACCGTATCAAACTGTAGCCCTGGTGGGACGTTCGGGGTCGGGTAAGTCTACCTTAGTCAAGCTTCTGTTCCGGTATTTTGAACCCCATCAAGGGCACATTTTAATAGATGGTCAAGACATTCGCACTATGGATGTCACAGGTTATCGGCGGCGTCTGGCGATTGTTCACCAGGAAGTAGACATCTTCAACGGTACTTTGCTTGAGAACCTTACCTATGGCAACCCCAAAGCTACCTTTGAACAGGTTCAGGAAGCTTGCCGCATTGCCAGAGTAGACGAAGTCATCGAGCATCTACCGCAAGGGTACTACACCGTTGTAGGAGAGCGGGGGATGCGGCTGTCTGGCGGACAACGGCAGCGCTTGGGGATTGCTAGGGCACTCTTGGTCGATCCGGATATCCTCATCTTTGATGAAGCAACTTCTAGCCTCGACTACGAATCTGAGCGCTCAATTCAGTTGGCAATGCGTAGCATCCTCGGCACCCGCACTACCATCATCATTGCCCACAGACTTAGTACCGTCCGGGAAGCAGACAAAATTGTAGTTCTCGATCAAGGTCAAATTGTAGAAGTCGGCAGCCATGCTGAACTACTGCGCCGCGAAGGGATTTACCGACGTTTGCACTCTTTACAAGAAACGGGTGAGCTACTCTAAAGTTAAAAGGAAAAAGGCAAAGTGAAAAAGCTTTCTTTTGCCTTTTGCCTTTTGCCTTTTGCCTTTTGCCTTTTGCCTTTTGCCTTTTGCCTTTTACAGTTTCCCGTGATTTTTTTACCCGTTCAGTCATATATTCTCGTTACTTCCGATCTTGGTCCCCTTTTAGGAAGTATTTGGCTCGATATCGCGGCGCTGGGATTGATGCTTTTGCTTTCCGCTTTTTTCTCCGGCTCGGAAACTGCGATTACAGCCCTCGACAACCTTAAACTCAGGGCGATGATTCAAGAGCAGGGAGACCCGCGTCGGATGTTTGCGCTGGTCTTAGAAAATCGGGGTCGGTTTATCACTACCCTCCTAGTGGGTAACAACCTGGTCAATAATTTTTCGGCGATTCTGACCAGTAACTTATTTGCCCTCTGGCTGGGGAATGCAGGATTAGGAATTGCTACTGCTGTTGTTACTTTTCTGGTGCTAATTTTTGGAGAAGTTACACCTAAATCTCTGGCAATCAACAATGTGATGCCAGTTTTTAAGTTTGCCGTTCGCCCGATTTACTTGTTATCTATCGTTCTCGGTCCACTCATTTATTTATTTGAGAAAATTACTCAGCAGGTAATTCGCCTGTTTCAGGGGGGCGTTGTCCAAGAGGGAGAGTCTTTAAGAGATCTCCATCTGATGATTGAAATTTTGGGAGGCAAGGGGCACCTGGATTTACACAAACACCAGCTGCTGAACAAAGCCTTGATGCTAGACAGCCTCAGCACCCGCGATCTGGTTAAGCCACGAATTGACATGAGGACAATCTCCCATGAAGCGACGTTGCAGGAGTTTGTGAATCTGTGTCTGGAGACAGGATACTCCCGTATTCCCGTGCAGGAGGAGTCTAAGGATCAAATTGTGGGCGTTGTTCACCTGAAGCGAGCGCTCCAGCAGCTGAGGTTTTTGCAAAAAGAAGGAATTGATAATGGCTTGGTGACAGAGGCGATGGACCCGCCAGTATACGTGCCGGACACGAAACGAGCCGCCAATCTACTTAAGGATATGTTGCAACAACGCCTCCACATTGCGATCGTCGTTGATGAGTATGGGGGCACGGTGGGGTTGATCACGCTGGAAGATATTCTGGAGGAGCTGGTTGGCGAAATTTATGATGAGAGTGACTTTCCCAGTCGGGCGATCGCTACGAGAAATGCCACGCGCTCTGGTGGCGGCTCTGGTGGCGGCTGATTCAGGGGACACGGATCAATGTAAGCGATGTAGACTCGCGCTCTCATCCTCCTGCTTTCACCCCCTGTCACTTTTTCCCAAATCTCTAAAATCAATTTTCAAAAAATCTTTTGCATTTTCTAAAAGTTGTGCTACGATTATTAATCGTGGATCAAATGGGTCGATGCCCGAGTGGTTAATGGGGGCGGACTGTAAATCCGCTGGCTATGCCTACGCTGGTTCAAATCCAGCTCGGCCCACCATACAACTAAAGTTCTGAGTCATAAATTTTGAGTTATTATTTTAAGATAACCCACTCAAAATTTAACACTTAAAACTTCTAAAATTGCCCGTGTGGCTCAGTGGTAGAGCACACCCTTGGTAAGGGTGAGGTCACGAGTTCAATCCTCGTCACGGGCTTTTTCAGCAGATAACTTATCAAGGTTTCATCCGGATGAACCTACCTCAGAAGTTAAGTTTCTGGGGATTATACCCAATCTTTTGGGTATAAGGATTTGTATTGAGTTTAAAACGGGTGCGGAGGGACTCGAACCCCCGCCAAACTGCTTAGAAGGCAGCTACTCTATCCACCTGAGTTACGCACCCACATAAAAACGCATCAGCAACCTTGGCTCTGTCGTAAATTGTATCTGTGCCGAGCGCTGCAAAGCAACCCAGAAAGCCAAAGCTTTCCAAATATATCGCTCAAGCAGCTTTAAGCTCAATGTAAACTAGAAACCAACATACTCAGACGTTTGGATACGATAGTGTATTAGTCAAGGCGATATGCGCTACGCGGACGCACTCGCGACGCTGTCCGATTTTAACCCAGCACCAGCGCTGGATCGCGCCCTTGATAGTTGCGTGGCGATCGCTTTTTAGCCGCACAACGCCCCCGGCCAAGTCAGGAGTCATTTGCCAGTGTCATGTTTATTCTGAAACGGCAGGATGTTGAAATTTCTAGCATTCAGCACCCCAAGCGGGAACAGCAGATCCCGATTCTCACTTATCAGGGGCAAACTTTTCGCTTGATCAGTGTATTTGCGGCTAATCAAGCAGAAGAAGCCAGGGCCTTTTGGCGAGAACTCACCGATAACCGTGGCAAAGCCTGCGTTTTGCTGGAAGAGCCAGATCGGTATAGTGTCTGGGGCAAAATTCGTTTAGATCAGCTGGCTGCGGAGGCTAGTAGTGACCTCAAAATTGTCCCTCTAACCCAAGCTTGCCTATTGTTGCTTCAGGCAGTTTTCATAGACGTTGAAGACCTATTAGGAAACAGACAAGCCGGATTATTTCAAAAAGACCTCACTGATGTCTTGCGACAGTGGCACTTTCCGGGTGCGGATGGGTCGGAAGCAGTAAAAAACTTGCTAACGATGGACCCCTTGACTAGCCTCCAGATTCCCGCTTGGGAGGAACATCATCTGATCACCTTGTTACAAGAACTACATCGCCTGGGTAAGGAATATTTTGGCAATACCAACTTTGCCCAAGGAGTAAAGGATACATTACAAGATATGCAACCAGGGGAGCGGACTCAGTTCCTAGAGTGGCTGAATCAATCTCCCCTAGGTAAGCTGTGGCGATAATCTGAAAAATGTTTAAGAAATATGCCAAAGCTTGCATTAAGATGAGACACTTGCGCTTCTTAGAGGAGATTTGTTAGCCGATTATTAATTGAATTGCATTTGCGATTAAACCTTGCGTGCATCCTTGTTTTGAAAAACTATGAGCAGTTCTTTAGAAAAGTCATCGGAAAAGGCATCCGGTTTACAATCCTTTCTGAGCGTACAGACCGTAATCGTTGCGGGAATAACCTGGGGTGTGCTAGCACTGCTGTATTTTCTGTTGTTTAGCATTTCAGCGCCCGGAGAGGAGCGTCCGCTTTGGTACTCGATTGGGACTTACATTTTTGAAGAGGTGGCTTACCTAGGGGCAGCAGTGCTGTGTTTTAGAAACTGGCGCAGTCCCCAGATTGTCAGCGGACGTAACGTCTGGCTGGGATTTGGACTGGGGATGTCGTGCTATTTTCTGGGGAACCTGTTGTTTTGCTACTGGGAACTGGTTTTACACCAAGAACCGATTGTGTCACCTGGGGATTTGTTTTTTGTACCTGCCTATCTGTTTCTTGCCTGGGGAATGATTTTAGCTGTCATCTCCCGGCGACTGAATCTAGAAGTTTGGCAGTGGGCAATCGTTGCAGCGATCGCAGTCGCCGGAATTGCCTTGGCAGTCTGGCTACAGGTTGCCTCCCCTGATGATGCATCATCAGCAACGCCACCTTTACCCGCAGTAACAACACAGGTAGCTAAGGCGACTTCACCCAAGAAAGCGATCGCTGCCACCAAAGTACCAGCAGTTAATAAAACCGCTACTGTGGTGAAAACAGCACAAGCAAAACCCTCTGCCATTAAATCCCAACCCGCTCCTACTGGAGAAAATCAGGCTCCAGCCTGGGTCATATCAGTGGAAAAATTTCTAGAGCCATTAGGCATATTTTTGGACATTTTTTACGTCGTTAGCGATATCTTTCTGTTGATCGTTGCCTCGACTGTATTGCTAGCATTTTGGGGGGGTCGTTTTTCTCAGTCTTGGCGGATGATTGCTGGGGCAGCTTTTTCATACTACGTTGCCGATATGTGGCTGAAATACGCCAATGCTTTCATTGGTAAGGATTATCAAAGCGGAGGACTATTGGAAGTATTTTGGGTTTTCAGCGGCGTCCTGTTTGCCATCGGCGCTGTCCTGGAATTTGATACATCCAGTCGTTCCCGTCGTACCGGACGCAAACGTGCTTAGGAAGTAGCATGAGTGTGAGAAAACTCTCAGAATTAGATAAGCGCGACATCCTCAACCTGTATCGACAGCCAGGAGAGACAACCTCAACCCTGGCTAGTCGCTATGATGTCAGTAATTCAACGATTAGCCGTCTTTTAAAAACTCGTCTATCCGAGCAAGAATATGAAGCTCTGATACAGCAAAAGCGAACCAATCGCTCCCACTCGATTTCCGAACCTACCACTGAAGCTGACGAGGAGCCAGTAGAAATATCGCTTACCACATCGGTAGAGAGCGAAGAATCCTTTCTCGACAGCCAAGAATCCTTTGCAGACAACGAAGAATCCTTGGATGCAAGCCCTACCTCCCCACGGCGGCGTCGCAGGCGCTCCTCAGTCTCTACTGAGGAAGAGAGGGCACAAGAGCAGGAAGACATTCCTTCCGACATTCTCTCAGGGATCGATTCCTCCATGCCACTTTTCCAGGTGGCTGTGGATGCACCACCGAGCAACAGCCGCGATTTACTTGATAACAATTACAGTGCAGAAGCCAGTGTCATAGAAGAGATGCTGGGGGAAGACCTAACTGATTTGGAGGACGACGAGGACGACGAGGACGACGATTTAGAAGACCTCGAAGACGAAGACGACTGGGAGGATGATACACCAACTCTAGAAAGTCCGATTCCAGCAGGAACGTTTAAGCGAGAAAACCGCGCTAGCGTTCAAGTTTTACCACTGTCCAACGCTGTGCTTCCCAAAACCTGCTACTTAGTCGTAGACCGAGCAGCAGAATTGATCGCAAGACCCCTGCGAGAGTTCAGCGACCTCGGACAAATTCCTGCCCAAGAGGTTCAGCAGAGAACACTGCCAGTTTTCGATAACCATCGGGTAGCTCGAAGGTTCTCTAACCGCACCCAACGAGTGATTAAAGTTCCAGATGGCAGGATGCTTCAGAAAACTTGTTCGCAACTGCAAGCCAAGGGAATTACCCGCTTGCTGATTGATGGTCAAGTTTATTCGTTATAAGAGGTAGCGGTGAAACGCCGTCAAGTTCTCAAACATCTGCTACAAACATCCGGCGGACTGATTGCTGCTAACTTGCTCCCTGGCTGTAAGTTAGCACGGTCAGTGGAGCCGCTGTTTTTGCTTGACCTGCTCAAGCCAGACTCAAAACTGCCAGAACACCTGCTCACGCCATTGAGCGAATTTTATGTGCAATCTTACGCCTCTCCTCCCAGGATTAATCTTGACAACTGGCGGTTAAAAGTTACTGGTGCCGTTGCCCAGCCGCTGACGCTGACCTTTCAAGACATCCTGGCAGCGCCGCCGGAAAATTTCTACCTGACTATGGAGTGCATTGGCAATCCCACCGGCGGTAACCTGATTGGAAACGCTCAGTGGACGGGTACCCCTTTGCTACCTTTTCTAGAGCGAGCTGGTGTTAAATCAGAGGCGATAGAATTTAGGCTGCACGGAGCTGATTCCTACGAGACAACATTGCCGGTTGCAGAAGTCATGCGAAAAGAAGTGCGACTGGTTCACCAGATGAATGGCGAAGCTCTCAATCAGGAGCATGGCTACCCTTTACGAATGATTATTCCCGGTCACTTTGGTCAGAAGCAACCCAAATGGCTGGTCGAGATTGAAGCTATCAGCAGCCAGAAGCAAGGTTTTTGGGAACGTCAGGGCTGGTCTAATACAGCAGAAATTCCCACTCATGCGCTGATACGCCAAGTGCAAAACACTCGCGTCTGGAACCGACAGCATCGGGTGCATTTGGGGCGCACGGGTGAAACAGGTTGGGAAGGCGGCATTTTGATTGCTGGTGTTGCCCTAGACAAATCTAGCCCGATTACAGCCATTGAGGTAAGTACCAACGATGGTAAGACTTGGCAGGATGCCGAACAGAATCAACCGGCGTCTCCTCATGAGTGGACGCTCTGGCGTTATTTATGGATGCCCCAGCAGCCGGGAAATTATACTTTACTCGCTCGCGCTACGTCTTTAAGCCAACAGCAGCGACTGAAAGATGAGAATCGGATGGATGGTAGTAGTGGCGTTCTGCGAATTCAGGTGAATTTGCAAGCCTAAACCCTAGCTCTTCAGTGATTTAAGAAAATTGAGAAATCAGTAGAGACGCGAAGTTTTGCGTCTTTGTTTAAAAATAGGGTTTGAGGAACGGATGTCTGTGTAGGATGTATGGCAGTCTGCCCACACACGCAAGCAGAGTAATCCCCTGTTATGGATGAATCTTGACTAGAGAACTATATTGATCGTTGAACGACGCTTCACCTGTCTATAAAAATTAGAGTAATTTATAGATAAACTGACCACCGTATTTTTACGGAAAATAAGCTTTTTATAGAATTTTTATTAAAAAAAATACTCAATTATTGAGTTTTGAAAAAAGATTAAAAAATATTTGTAACATCATCTGTTTGAGCCTTATAAGGGGAGTAGTCTAGAGAAGTAAAATATTTATTAAGGTTTCGATGAGTAACAGTTAAAAGTTGAGTGAAGAAAGATTCTGTTATAAAAGTAACCGCCAAAAATGTGGTTATTAAGCCAAGTAAGATTTGTTTCAAGCCTCTTCAACGGTTTATATAAACTAGGGAGCGATCGCGCTATGGAAGTAAGCCATTTACTTAAGCTTTATGAAGACGGACAAAGAGACTTTGCCGGGATCGATCTCAACGGAGGCGACTTGAGAGGAGTCACGCTCATTGGGGTCAATCTCACGGGCGCTAACCTGAGGGGAGCCAATCTGAGTCGGGCTTTCCTAACAAAGTCCGACTTGACGGGTGCTTGTCTGAACTGGGCGGATCTGAGTTTTGTCAAACTTAGTGAAGGCAAACTGGTAGAGGCAGACTTGACGAAAGCCAACCTTAGCGGCGCGTTCCTAGTTAAGTCAAAACTGCCAGGAGCCAAACTAAGCGGTGCAAATCTCAGCAGTGCCAATCTTCGAGTCGCTAACCTCTGGGGCGCTAATCTCTGTGGAGCCAATCTGCAAAGGATTAACCTGCGGGAAGCGAATCTCAGCGGTGTTAACCTTAGTTGGGCTAATTTGTGCGAAGCGAGACTCACAGGCGCGAAGTTGTATGGAGCTTCCTTAAATGGTGTTAACTTCAGCAGAGCTTTTTTAAAAGGATTAGACCTGGCTGGAGTCGATTTAGAGGGAGCCAACCTTAATAATGCCAAACTGAGTGGCGCTAACCTGGAAGGCGCTAACTTGGTAGCAGCGGATCTGGGCGAAGCGACACTGCGTCGAGCCAACCTGAAAGGGGCAGACTTGCGGGGAGCAAACCTAACAAGGGCGTCTTTGGAGGGGGCAGACTTGAGCTGGACGATGCTGAGTAAGGCAAACTTGAGTGAAGCAAATCTGAGTGAGGCAAAGCTGGTAGGAACTAACTTGGAAGATGCCCAGATGAATGGCGCTGTGCTGCCGTCAGAAAACCAAAACTCATACTCACAAGCAACCGTAAGTGCCAGTGTGACAACGTTTGAACAACCAGTCAGAGCAATGGTTGGGTAGTTGAGAGAATCGCTAACTGATAGATTGGGGCTTTTTTGGGGAGTAGGTTGCAGGTTATGGATTGGGATTCTGGTACAACTCGTTACGGTGTGGTGTTGGTAACAGCGTCTTCGCGGCAAGAGGCAGAAGCGATCGCCCAAAAATTAGTTGAATCCCAGCTAGCGGCTTGTGTTAATTTAATGCCAGTGCATTCTATTTATACCTGGCAAGGTAAGGTTAACTTAGAAGAAGAATGGCAGCTAACCATTAAAACAGATTTAGCGCAATTCCCCGCCCTCGAAGCTAAGATTCGAGAGTTGCACTCTTATGAAGTACCAGAAATTATTGCTTTGCCAATCTTAGCTGGCTCTCCAGCCTACCTTCAGTGGATTTCCGATAATGTGAAAGGTTAGCTGTAGATAGCTGCTTCCAGACGTGTTGCTAAGTCAATGATGTCTTCAATACTGGCAATTTGATTTATCCATTCTTCGGGAATATTTTCAACGCCGTAATAAATTCCCGCTAAACCACCAGTAACGGCGGCAGTGGTATCAGTATCGTCGCCTAAATTCACCGCTTTTAGCACCGCTTCGGCATAAGAGGAGCTATTTAAGAAACACCAAAGCGACGCCTCTAACGTATCAATTACATAGCCTCCAGAGCGGATAAAGTCTATCTGTAAACTGGCAAGTTCACCGCTGTTAACTCGGTGGAAGTGATGCCTTTCCTGTGCATAGAAAGATTGGGAATAAATTTTTTGGGCATCTTGAACGCCTTGGAGATAAGCAGCTTGTGGATCAAGACCTTGCAATAAACAAACAGCAATGCTGATATAAATTCCACAGGCAATTTGACTCCTTAGATGAGCGTGAGTGATGCAAGAAACTTGATGCGATCGCTCTATTACAGCACTTTTGAAGCTAGTGAGGTACGAGGATCGCCTAAAACCTTTGATTTTGGAAGCTTGACTGTACCTCATCCAGAAAGAAAACGCTGTAGTTCTGAAAAATCTAAAGTTTTGTGATAGTAAACTAGAGGCAAAATTCTCATCAAAGAACCATTGCCATTACTCCTGTCATCTCTTCCTCCCGCTTCCAGGGGTGGAACGCCCTGTTTTAAACGCTTAATAGCATCATGGGTGGTATTGCCGATGTCAAAAACCTTGCCGTGGGGAGTCCAGAAACCTTCGTTCAACCAACGACAGAAAGAGTTAGCTATTACATCCAGAGAAAATCCACCACACAGAGATTCCGCTAAGCAGAAGGTGAGAGAGCTATCATCTGACCAAGTGCCAGGGGGTTGATTATGAGTTCTGTAACCGATCATAGTTGTCACAGGTGACTTCACCCGCTCAGTTCTGCTAGTAAATTCGACGGGAACACCCAACGCATCACCGACACACACACCGATTAGCCCTGCCAAAATTTTAGAGCTAGTTTTCATTTCAAGTGTTTCATCCAGACTACTGATGATTCCAGGGTAGTTTGCGATCGCGACTGTGCGTACATTAAGAAACCAGTGATTTAAGAGCTAGCACGTATCGCATCATTTCAAGGAAAATTAGAGGCTCGAAGGCGTCATTGCTCCTCTACGCTGCCAAAATTCCCCAACTCTTCGCTCCCACTGCTGCCAGTAAATCATCATATTATCTGGTTCAAACCAGAACACCTCAGCAGGCATTTCCGGAACCGCTACAACCAGCAAAGTGTGACTCAGATGGATGCCGTACTCTTGGTAAAATTGATTAACCGCGCCTGTGTAAGCCGCTAACTGGATCGGGCTATCGCGGAGGCGTTCGACTGACCCTTTGGGCTTATCGGCGGTTTTCCAGTCACAGACGCAGGGAACGCCCTTATAATTAGCAACGCAATCGACTCGACCCGCATAACTCAAATCGTAATGGAAGACAGAACCTTCCACCAGCCGCACCTCGTGAATGTCTTGCAATACCGGCTCTATGCTTTCCCAGTAGGGTTTAGCCGCGTCTGGACAGGCGACATTTTCCCCCAGTAGATAGCGCTGAATGTGCTTGTGGGTGGACGTACCACGACGACTAGCAGCACCAGAAATGCGGTTAGCTTCCTCTACTCCGACGCGGTTGCGCCAGTTGAAGAGTGCTTCTCGATCTTCTTGTGGTTTGGTGGCGTTGAGGATAGTGGAGACACTGGGAAAGCGATCGCCCTTCGCATCTACATAATATTGTTTCCCATATTCCCGCAGCGTTTTAGCACGGTGATGAGGCAGCAAATTGATATTTAGCGTCATTATTGTCTAGTTATTAAATCAGCCAGCGATAATGTTGATCAACGGCGGCGTTTGTAAAATATCCATCAGACGCATAGTTTTTGATAGGGTGCAGCTTAATGCTTGCAAATATACGCCCAGAAGCTGAAGCTTGGGGTTACACAGACAAAGCCTGCCAACCCAGCTGCCATTATTTGTTTAAAGCCGATGGGCGGATTTGAACCGCCGACCGTTCGATTACGAATCGAATGCTCTACCACTGAGCTACACCGGCACTGCCGATTTACTATCGTAGCAGGTTTAGATAGAAACTGTTGCACCCAATTCCTGGTGGAAAAGCGATCGCGTCCAAATTTTCTAGCACCAGCCGCTGCCGACCACCATCATGTCAAGATGGATCTAAAGTCGGTGGGGATCTAGACGGATGGTAGACCCAAAATTAAAAAATCGCGCCCGCAACACCAAAGCCACTCGGCAAGTCAGCGTCGAACAGCATGAACGACTGAAAGCTGAACTTGCTACTCCCTACAAAGGTCTGAGGCAATTTGTTTATGTGGCGTGTGGCGCTTCTGGCTTCATCGGAGGCGTGGTCTTTCTTGCCAAACTAGCCTCCGGTCAGGAAATCGCCTCAGCCGTGCCTAACTTGGCGCTACAAATTGGAGTGGTTGCTCTAATGGTTTGGCTGTTTCGCCTAGAACAAAAATCCGAACGTAAGCCATAAAGCTGATTATTTCCAGTAATCTTGCGGATTCCCTAATGGGTAAGACAATCTAAGCTTGAAAGAAGGGATCTGGTGAATATTTCACACCTTTAGAACTTGCGAGGAAAATAGGCTAGATAAGTTATTTGGCTTAACGACCTTCTTGCAGTCTTTGGCTTCCCTTATTGAAAGCCGATAAGGTTCTGCGTTACTTCATCGGCTGACGCCTAACCTAAGATTGAGTTCATCCCCATACATGGAACTAGAACAACGCTTGGGTCTATATCAGGTATTCCTTAAGCTCTATGAGCATCATCGTGGTTTACTAGATGAGATTCTGAAGCTGGAAGATAGCGGCAATAAATTTCTTAGTGGCATTGGACCTCGATATGTACAGGGCGTGGCGCAGGAACAGCAAGTCTATCTGGTCACAAACTTAATCGATGCTAAAACGCAGATGTTGTTTCAGCCGCAGCAGATTTGGACCCTGGGGCGGGCGCGTCAGGTTGCGCTACCGATTCCAGATAGGCGGTTGTCTCGCAATCATGCAGCGATTCAATATATCGACAACCAGGGTTTTTATCTGGTTGACCTAAATAGTACAAATGGGACTTTCGTCAATGGCGAACCCGTATACAAACGTGTTCTTCTTAAGGATGGCGATCGCGTTCGTCTAGGTGGTCTTGCTTTTTCCTTTTTCCTGGGCAATACTATCCGCACGGTGGATAATGTCCCTGCAAGCCTGATGGCAGAAATTAACGCCCTGACAAATGCAGAGCTATCGCTTCCGCCTACAGAGTTAGAAACAGCGACATCTTCTACAAAAGTTCAGACTCCCAACACCGAGTGTCAAAAGGATACTTTACATTTCCTAGGCGACTCTTCTGCCGTTGGAGATCCATTAGTCTCAGTCTTAGAGAATCATTTAGAGCCTCAGCTAACTCCCACTCAGCAATCAGAAATTTTAGACCGTTTTTTTAGTAGACGAATTTCCGATGCAGGTACAAAAAACTAAACTTTATGCGAAAAACCCGTTTTCAACAAGAAAACGGGTTTTTTATGTGTAGGAGTAGCCTTAAGCTTCCCAAAAAGCAATTAATAGGGTAGGATAGCCCACCCTAAAGTGCTTTTAGTCGTCTAGAATTTCTTCCTCTAACTCTTCGTCTTCGGCGTCAACTCGCGTGACAGAGTTGGCAGCAACGACTGCCCCCATCTCCAGCTTTTGACGCACCTTTTGCTCAATTTCTTGAATTAATTCCGAGTTTTCTTCCAGGTACTTAATGCTGTTATCCCGACCTTGGGCGATGTTATCACCGTTGTAGCTGTACCAAGCTCCTTTACGGGTAATGACCCCAGTTTGTTCTGCTAGGTCAACCATACATCCTAGTGTCGAGATCCCTTTGCCAAAGATAATGTCAAACTCGGCGACGCGGAAGGGAGGGGCGACTTTATTTTTGGCAACTTTAACTTTAGCGCGGTTGCCAAATTCTTCGTTGCCTTTTTTCAGCGTTTGAATCCGACGAATATCCAAGCGCACTGAAGCGTAAAACTTGAGAGCATTACCGCCAGTGGTTGTTTCTGGGTTGCCGTAGGTGACGCCAATCTTTTGTCGCAGCTGGTTGAGGAAAACGACCGTACAGCCGGATTTACCAATGTTTCCGGTAATTTTGCGAAGAGCTTGGCTCATCAAACGGGCTTGCAAACCCATGTGGGAATCGCCCATTTCGCCTTCAATTTCAGCCCGAGGCACCAAAGCGGCTACCGAGTCAATGACCACGATATCCACTGCCGCAGAGCGAACTAGCTGATCGACAATTTCTAAGGCGGATTCTCCGGTGTCGGGTTGGGAAACCAAAAGATTGTCAATATCAACGCCCAGTACGGCTGCATAAGCGGGATCTAGGGCGTGTTCAGCATCAACAAAAGCAGCGACCCCTCCTAATTTTTGCACTTCGGCGATCGCGTGCAAAGCCAGGGTTGTCTTACCGGAACTTTCCGGACCATATATTTCAATCACCCGTCCCTTCGGCAAGCCACCGCCTAAAGCTAAATCCAGTGTCAGCGCTCCAGTGGAAATTGTTTCCACCTTCATGCGGGTGGCATCTCCTAGGCGCATAATTGCTCCCTTGCCAAAGCTGCGCTCAATTTGGTTTAGCACCAGGCTCAGGGCTTTTTCCTTGTCGGGATTGTTCGTGATTTGGATAGCCATTAATGCCTCAAGAACAGAATCAGGTGTGGTGAGATTTTTTTCACACTTAGCAAAAGTTGCTTTTGTGTGGGCTTCTCCGCCTTGCGGACTGGAGCTTCCTGCTAGTCTATATAGGAATGTCTAACAAGACACCCTCACAGCCTCCACAGGCAGAAACGATGGAATCCACCGCCTTTTGATACATAATGAATGCTGATTTTAGCTGTTTGCCCACTCAGGTTTACCAAGTTTTTGGCTTTGTAAGTGAGTAGGAAATTTCGACTAACTAAGGTTACGTCAAGAATTGGCACCGAAACTGAAAATTGTCCCAAACAGCGACAGATTTTAGTTTCAGATATTTTATTATATCACTTTTGGCGACAAATTAGAGCCGCAAGTGCCCTTACATCAAGCTTTACACGGATGAGGGAACACCCTGGTAAGGCTAGCGATGGGAACCTCTATTGTAGTTCAAATGTTCTACTTTTATCCAACCCTGAGAGATGAAATCGGTAAATAAACCCCTAGCCTCTTTCAAGCAACGAGTGAGATTAGCGATCGCCACTATGGTCAAAAGTAAACGAATGCAGCCGAGGATCGCTAATCTAGAGACAGAAAGAGTAAATGGCTTGATCTAGGCTTATTTGAGCATCCCCTGCATTTACTGATGTCTCAATTCCTACATTCTCCTTATCTTCAGGCGATGAACTATTATCTTTCCAATCAGCTGGTTCCAGATACAGCTGTATCGGTGGCTGGGTTAACGTCTTATCTGCAACTGCTGTTAGAGCAGGATGAACAACTACAGCAAGTTTGGGTGACAGGTGAAGTCTCTAGCGCCTCTCAGTATCGCAGTGGGCTATTCTTCACGCTGCAAGATCCGGATGCTAAGGCGGCAATGAGTTGTGTGGTATGGAACAGCCAGCTGAATAAACTGATGCAGCTGCCGGTGCAAGGAGAGCAGTTGATTGTTTTGGGCAGTATCCGAGTTTATCCCCAGCGAGGACAGTACCAGATGATTGTCTGGCAGGCGTTACCGGCAGGAGAGGGGTTGCAGGCATTGCGCTACCGCCAGCTACGAAATCGGCTGGAGGCAGAAGGATTGTTCGATCCAGAACGCAAGCGATCGCTCCCCACCCATCCCCAAATCATCGCTGTTGTCACGTCACCGCAAGCTGCTGCTTGGGGAGATATTCAACGCACGCTCAAGCAACGTTATCCGGGTTTGCAAGTTTTGTTTTCACCGGCGTTAGTTCAGGGCGAACAAGCCCCGACATCGATTGTCGCAGCAATTGAGCGAGTCGAACGGGATGGTCGCGCCGAAGTGCTGATTTTGTCGCGCGGGGGTGGTGCGGTTGAGGAGCTAGCTTGCTTCAATGATGAACGGGTGGTGCGAGCGATCGCAAATTGTTCGATTCCCGTGATGACTGGGATTGGTCATCAGCGAGATGAATCTTTGGCTGACTTAGTTGCCGATGTTTATGCTCACACCCCCACAGCCGCCGCCGAACAAGTGGTTCCAGAACTGTCAAGTCTTTACGCGGAACACCAAGAGCGCGTCCTCGCCTTGACTGAAGCCGTAAATCAACACATGGAAAACGCTCAAGAACAATTGCAACGAGTGCGAAGCCGCTTGCGGCGGATTCCTCTAGATCGACAAATTCACCAAGAAAAGCAAGCGATCGCTTGGAAACGTCAACAACTGTTACAAGGAACGGCGCGGCATTTAGCGCAGGCAAATCAACACTGTCAGATGCTCCGACAAAAGCTAACCGCGCTTGACCCGGAAAGCGTTCTGCAACGAGGTTACGCCGTAGTCCGACAACAAGATGGCGCGATCGCGCGTTCCACAGAAGGACTGGCACTCGGACAGGAACTACAAGTTCAGCTGGGCACAGGACAAATTAAAGTCAAAATTAGTGAAATTATAAATAGCAAGGAGTAGCAATTTAACGCAATACGGGTATTTTTTCATGAGCAAACCCACCAGCACCACCGACGGCTCAAGCGATCGCCGTATTGATACCCAATTTCCGCAAGATTGGAACTACGAAGCGACGGTTGCCAAAGTTGAAGCCATCATTCGGCAAATTGAAGCCGGTAAACTAGAACTCGCCGACGTTTTTGAAGAATTTACCGCTGCTGTAGAATATTTGCGCCAATGTGAAAGCTTTCTGCAAAAGCGCCAACAGCAGATGAATTTATTGATTGAGACGCTAGCGGATGAGCCAACGTCCTTTTGAGAGATGCCATCAAGCGATACTACCGCGCTTCCTGGCTTCTTTATAGGAAGTCCCGACATTTCTCAAACCAGCCTTAATCATTTGTTGTTCGAGTAAGGCAAAGAAACGAGCGCGATCGCCCCCTCGCACCACTGCCTGATTGTGCGCCTCTGCAAGCGCCACCGGATAGCCATAACCCTTCTGCACCTGAGCCAACATCAAGCTGAGCGCAACATCCAGCTTCTCTGGATTCTCAGCCACCCAAGCAGGAACTTCCACACGAGCAATTTCAGTCCCGACGTGGACGTAGCAGAAGTAGATTTGATGGGCACCGTACAATTCCAGAATCCGTGCAGAACTGCGCCACAGAGGACTGCGTTGACCGGGCTGCAATTGAGACGCCCAGAGGGCAGTATCCCGCAAGGGGTCGAAAACCTGGCAGGGTGCCCGGTCAAACTGACCGGGGCAATGAGTCATGCAGTCGGGAACTGGGTGCGGACAGGCTGGCAGACGCAGGAAGTTCAGCGCTTCGCTGCTACGAGAGGCACTCAGGTAGCCCAGGATCGGAATCCCCGTGTCGCGCAGAACATCCCAAGCTTCCAGAATCGGAGGCAAAATATGGTCGCGGGCTTCCCCCGGTAACTGCTCTAGAAACCAATAAATTAGCGATCCATCTACCATTGCCAAGGCAGGGATTCGGGATTCGGGATCGGGAATTGGGGATGGGAAACTTTCCGATTCCCTGTTTCCGTTTCCCTGTCTTGAGGTTACTTGCGAAGGTCGGTTAATCCAGCTAGCAGCCAATTCTGCCAACACAGACGCCTCCGAAGCCGTGCGTCGATAGCCCATCCATTCCTCAGTGCGAATTCCCCACTGGCGAGAAATGTAAAGGTCTTCCGAGCGATAAAAGACTTCTGGCAGGCTATCCAAGAGCGGGTACAAGCTTTGCCCATAATGCAGCACCACCCGACCCACGTTAATCAGATAGCAGTAGGCGATTTCATGGTGATTTGGGGCAATCTGAGAACCGTCTGTGGCGATGATAGTATGAACAGATGGAGGGATAGGAAGGTCAATGGCAGTGCTTAGCGACTCAATGGGTGCGGCTGCCGAAAACCCCAAGCGATCGCGCCACTTTTCTTGCAGCTTCACCAAATCTGCCTGAGACTTTTGAGCCAGTGTCAGCAACTGCTGGGCGCGTTCTAAGCGTTGGCGACTGGCAGCAGCCTCTACACTCAGGTGTTGACTAATCCCCTGCATTTGCCGCGCGAGTTTGGTTAGGTCAAGCATAGTCAGCTATCCGCTTTTCGCCTATCAGCTCTCAGCTTAAAGCATGAAACATCAAGGCGATCGGGATGAATTTATAATTTACACTTGACAAGACTTACGCAAAAACTCTCTCAAACTCTTATTCCTTCGTGTCTTCGCGGTTCATTTTTCCGTTACTGGTGCGGTAAGTCCTAACTTGATACTTCTTCATCCCTCTAACCCTCAGTTCTCTGTCCTCATCTAAGCCCAAGCCGAGAAATCTTGAGCAAACTGAGAGAGAGATAAAAGCTCAATTCGCTCCTGATAACCGACAGACTCCCGCTGAGCAGCGGTATTGTAGCCCCAGTCGGCAAGAAACAGCTTGATATCATTGAGGTCTGGTTGCTGTTGCACCGTTTGCAGAGTTTTAAGGCGATCTTCCACAAACCAAAGGCGAACCGATGAATCGCTGCTGAGTTCGCGCAAAATTTCGTACTTAGGACGACGATTTTCTTTGCCAATAATGCATCGATCGGGTAGTTGGATGCCCTGTTGCTGCAACAACTGGCGGACAAAGCGCCCCTCTTTGGTCGTGACAATGTACGTTTGGATGGGTGTATCTGGAAGCGATGCCTTCTCCGATTGCATCCGATGCATTTTTTCTACAACACCCGGATAGAAACGATGCAAAGCTAGCCAACCATCTAAATCGCTAGCAATCCACTCATCCCGGATGCGATCGAGTTTCGTGCCGATATCAGCCGCATTCAGATTATCTTCTAGCAAGATTTGCTGAGCCACCCCTGACCAGTCCTGCAACATCTTTTCGTCAGGAATGCCCAATATTAGCGCCCGGATTGCCACCGGCATTTCCCAACCGATTTCTATAATCGGTCGTAGCGGGTAGAAACTTTCAGCCAAACCATCTGGAGGTATGAGATTAGGAGGTGCCCAAATTTGACAGTAGGTGCGCCAAGCTGTCTGAAAATACTCGATTAGCCCGTCACAGATAACACCGTCAAAGTCAAGGGCGAGAATATTTGGATAACTTGCACGCATGGTTCTAAAGCCGCAATTTTACGGTTTATCTTGGCACAATTTGCCCAACAAGCCCAATAACCAGTAGAGACGCAATGTATCGCGTCTCTACTAGTGTTTTTAAATTTAACTGGGGTGCAAGGATTCGAACCTCGGAATGGCTGGACCAAAACCAGCTGCCTTACCACTTGGCGACACCCCATCGCATCAACCTTCGTTATAGTAGCAGTTCCTACTAGGGACTTGTCAACAACTTTTAGAAAATTTCTCTTCAATACTTCTGCACCAGTGGATAAATGCTGAAGGATTAATATGGATTCCAGAGAGTTGACTCATAGAAAAGGCTTCTCTAACGCTTACCAGCTAAACAGTGTGGTCACAGCAGACTCCTCCTGTGGAAAGCTTACCTGGCAGATGTTTTAGCTTTTTTTGACATCTTTAGCTCCCCGAAACCCATATAGGGTGTTGCACAATCATGCGATGATTTTCCTTTGAATTTCGCGCTGCCGTCGCCAAGACGCAAAGTTTTTCTGAGCATCTTTGCGACTGCCGTCGCTCATGGGGGAAAACCCCAAAACCGCGCTGCCTCGTCTTTGCAAGAGATTATCATCCGTCCACTGTGCAACACCCCATATAGAGCCACAGCTTTTTCAATTAGGCTGGGTAAATTCGCAGCCGTCGGTTCGGTTCTTCCCCAAAACTGTCAGACTTGAGGCGATAGTGTTCGACGAGTTCGTGTTGCATTTTACGAACTTTAGAGGAACGCGGCAGGAGTTCCACCGGCTGTCCTTTGGGAATCACGATTTGCTCCACGGCAAGGCGGGCTTCTTCGAGAGCCTCAATCTCGTCTTCACTACCGCTACTGGTAAATAAGCTAAGTTCCGGGACATCAAGGATGTGGGAGTCATCCATATCCAGCAGACGCCGCAGGGCGCGGGTAATCTGAGGAATGGTACTTGCCTTAATTGCATGGATGGGAACCTGACGGGCTTTGGCAATATGCCGTAGTTTGGAATGGTTTTTAACGTGCGACCGAATCGCCAAAACTGCATCCGCGCTATCCATATCCTTCGTCAGCAAGATGGGCAAATTCAGCACCCGAATGACTTGCTCTAATTGTTGGCTGCTCACCCCATAAGGATAAACGTGCAGCGGCAACTCTTCGCCATTTGGCCCCACAAAGGTCTCATTTTCCATCATCTGAGGTTGATGCCAAGATTGATCCAGCATCTGCTCAAAAGAAGGTGAAAGGCTAGAAGAGACAGGCGATAAACTAGAGTCAGATTCTTCTCCTCTAGTCAATAGATTTTGCGGTTCTGCCCTCATGCCTCGTGTCGGTTCTGGCTGAGTCGGTAGTGGCGTCATCTGCCCAGAAGCTCGCCAGCCCATTGGTCGCGCTGGGGCGTCGTAGGTGGAAGATATGCGGCTGCCTCCGCTCATCGCGGGTCGCATGAGTGAGGGCGTTTGGGGGGTCTCGTGGGTAATCGTAACTTCCCCGGTTTCGCTGGTTGCCCTGACTTGATAACCCGGCTGACGCCCCCGCAGCAGGGTGTCAACGGTATCGGCAACACTTTCATGCACCACCCAGCGCTGCCGTTCTAGCATTTCAACGGCGATTTCAAAGGTTGGCGGGGCTTTCCGCTCCAAAACCGTCTTTTGGCTGCCCCGGCGTCTGGCTTCTTCATCTCCCAGGGTTACAGCCTGAATGCCGCCTACTAAGTCAGATAAAGTTGGATTTTTAATCAGATTTTCAATCCGATTTCCGTGAGCCGTGCCCACCAGTTGCACGCCTCGTTCAGCAATGGTTCGAGCTGCCAAGGCTTCTAGTTCCGTACCAATTTCATCAATGACGATGACTTCTGGCATATGGTTTTCCACTGCCTCAATCATCACTTGATGCTGGAGTTCTGGACGGGCGACTTGCATCCGTCTGGCTCTACCAATTGCTGGATGAGGAACGTCACCATCCCCGGCGATCTCGTTGGAGGTGTCGATAATTACAACTCGTTTCTGTAAATCGTCGGCTAAAACTCTGGCGATTTCCCGCAGTGCTGTTGTTTTGCCAACGCCGGGACGTCCCAGCATCAGAATCGATTGACCTGTTTCTACCAGGTCGCGAATCATGCCGATGGTGCCAAAAACGGCTCGACCTACCCTCAAGGTAAGACCAATAATCTCGCCGCTGCGGTTGCGGATAGCGCTAATCCGGTGCAGAGTTCGCTCTAGTCCAGCTCGGTTATCTCCACCAAAGTGTCCTACCCGGTCTATACAATAATTCAGTTGTTCTCTAGACACTGGCGTTTCGGAGAGATACTCTGCCTGTTTAGCAAACCGAGCCTCTGGAAGACGCCCCAGATCCAGGACAACCTCAACTAACTTATCCCGTTCGGGATGCTGCTCTAAAGGTTGCCGAATTTCATTAGGTAACACGTCCAGTAATTTCTGGAGATCGTCTGTAATCTGCATTCTTTGTACAGTGACGTTTTTATCCACAATCGGCGATTTAAATAACTGCTGTTTGTTTTTTGCCTGGGAATGGTTGCAGGTTGGCGATCGCTAGCTTGAAAAGTTGCTTTGTGCCAACTGTCAATCTTTTAACTTTCAACCTTTTAACCGATGACATATCTAAAATCGCGCTTCAATTGGCTATTGGGGAAAGGCTTTGAGTTGAGAAACTAGTGAGTGAGCAAGACCAACAGCCTGCCAGAGTAAATCTGGCTTTTCTTCCAGGCGTCCAGATAAAGATGTCTGACTTGACGCGGATGCATTCCCACATACTTCGTTCATATTCATTTTTTCCAATTCGTCCAGAATGGGTGATAACAAAACCCTAGCGTAGCTGCCGTAAGCAATCCCGGCGATATAGGAGGATTGAGCGGGAAAAGTTTGAGTTTGTTGGGGCGGGTTTTTCTGCAAGACCGAGTTTCCCCTAGGGATGCTCGATAAATATGCCTTTACGACTTCTGACTCTTGGCGGCTGTTGAGCAGTCCCATTGTCCTGAGTTTGCCAACAGTGTGACGATTGGTGCCTCCTGCTAACTGCACATATCCAGGTAATCCGGCAGTTAGAACTTTTTGACCTAACTTTACAGCAGCTCTAGTTGTGCCATCACCAATATCGCCACTCATGGGACGCCCATCGGTTTGCCAGATCAGGGGGCACGGCAGGGGTGCCATCAATTCGTGCAGTGCCCGGAGGTAATCAATCATACCTTCACCATCCGGACAACTAATGGCTAAAAGCTTGAGCTGGTTTACCCAAGGCGCGATCGCACTCCAGAGTCGTTTAAAATCCTCTACTCTGCCAACTTGCGTGTGAATTTCTAGGGCATCTACGCCGCTTGGAAATACCAAAGGTGCGATCGCTTCCGGTGCGGATACATAAGAACGAGTATAAATTAAATTATTTGGGCATACAGAAATACACCGTCCGCAGCCATAGCAACGTTGATCGATCACCCCAGAGAAACCGTTCTGGCTAAAGTCAAAAGCGATCGCATCAGCCGGACAAATACTTTCACAAGGTCGCCAGCAATCTGTCGGACACTCGGTTGAGTTAAATTCAGCTTTCCGGAAATGAGGATCTTCCCCATCATTCAGGCTGACCATCAGCCACGGCAAACCTTCTACGCAGTAGCCGCGATCGCGGGCGGCATCGGCAAGGGTAGCGGCAGCCTTTAGACCTTCTTGTGCCGCAGCAATGACTGCTGGGTCAGCGGCAACATCGATACAATCAGCCCCAGCTAGGGTATACGCCAACGTGAGATTTCGGACGGCAGGGAGGTGTTGGAAACTAGCTCCGCAAATGAGCTTAAACCAGTGACCCTCTCTTAAGGAACGTAAGGGATAGTAGGTATCAGTCACCTTTATATGCTAGTGCGTTCCCGAACAAATGGGGAGATACAAACAGTAAAAATAAGGGGAGTTTTCACGACTCCCCTTTCATAGAAAACGTAAAGATCTAGCGTTTGCCCTTAGTCAGCGATCGCATTGAGCAGCACTTCCGCCAAAGTCATGTCCGCCATGTCATCCAGCGTTATTGTGTCGCAGATATCAAACTTTGCCCCTGCACCTTGTAAGTCATCATCCAATGCCTTCAGAAACCGAGCTGCTGTGGCGTCTGACCCTACTTGAATCATCGAGATCGCCAGTTCTTCATCCTGTTCCATCTGACGGGATGCCTCAATAATCGCCCGCATCACGCCTTTTCGGTCATCGGGTTCCCCATCTGTCACTACTAAAATGGTTTCGCCACCCGCCTTAGTCTGACCTGCTGTTTTTCGCTGAAAGTAGACAGCGATCGCATCTTGTAATACACCTGCCAAATTAGTTGTGCCAGCCGGGTCGTTTTCTTGAAAAATTTGTGCGACTTTGCTGGAATTTACATTCTCGTAGCGTTTAAATCGGCTGGAAAATAAGTAAACTGTAATCCCATCTGGGTCAAATTGTTCGCATTTTCGCGCCAACGCCAAGGTAGACTCCTGTGCCGCATCCCAGCGGCTTCTGCCTCCCGGTTGGTCTGGCGTAGACATACTACCGCTTTTGTCAATAATTAACGTGTAATCCCGATCTTCTGCGCTCATCAGCTAATCTCCACATTATTTTTTTAGATTGAATGACTTGCTGCTGATTCCACAACAAAGTTGCGATTTAAAACTGGCAAACAAAACTTGGGATTTTGGATTCCACATCCAAAATCCCAAATTAACAAACAGCACCTAGTCGTTAATGGCGTTGAGCAGCACTTCCTGCAAAGTCATGCCCTCCATATCATCCAGCGTTACCGTGTCGCAAATATCAAACTTTGCCCCAGCACCTTGCAAATCATCATCCAAGGCTTTCAGAAACCGACTCGCCGTTTGATCTGAACCCACTTGAATGAAGGAAATGGCTAATTCTTCATCTTTATCCATCCGGCGAGAGGCTTCAATAATCACCCGCATCACGGCTTTGCGGTCATCGGGTTCACCATCTGTAATCACTAGAATTGTCTCGCCATTTGGCTTGGTCTGACCAGCCGCCTTCCGCTCAAAGTAGTTGTCGGTAGCGTTTTTCAAGACATCGGCAAGATTCGTGGTGCCAGAGGGATCGTTTTCTTGAAATATCTGTGCGACCTTGCTAGAAGTCACATTGTCAAATCGCTTAAACCGACCTGAAAACAGGTAAAGCGTAATCCCATCGGGGTCGAACTTTTCGCATTTTCTCGCCAACGCCAGAGTAGATTCCTGTGCTGTTTCCCAGCGACTTCTACCGCTCGGTGGCTCTGGGGTAGACATACTGCCGCTTTTATCGATGATTAATGTATAGTCACGGTCTTCTGCCACAGATCCTCCTTCCACCAAAGATAACCTCCAGTGTTTGTCAAGATTTCCAAGCTCTAGCCTAGCCCACCTGCCGTGACTATCTAGTTGGTTTAGATAAAAGAAACATAAAAATTTCTACACGAGAGAGGGGGGAATTATCATTCTGGCGATCGCTCGTGGCTTTTACGCTTTAGTTTCCCCCAAGGCTTGCAAATAATCAATCGCTGCCTCTAGTTTAGATGGGTATGCATCGGCAAACTCTTCAAACCAAAGACCTTCTTCTGAGAGTGGCTTTAAATTTTTCAGCCATTCTTGCGCTTGGTTCTTGAATACCTCCCGTTGTTGCTGCCTTAGCTGCTCCTGTTTGAGTTGTTCTTCTCTGAGTTGTTGCTGTTTTTTTAGCTGTTCTGCGCGTTCTTGTTCTTCAAATTCAGACCTGACTTGGGCAAGAATTATATCGTCAGCTGAGGCAATGGTATGATTTTGCCATTTTTGTCGGGGCAATTCCGGAATTGAGTTGGCAAGAGGTATGTTAGCAGAATGATTCTGTAAGAAGTTCGCAGATTGCGGTTTGACTGGTTCTTCTTTCAGTTGTGGCGGTTTTGGCAGTTCTTTTGGTTGATCTTTTGTCTCATACTCAGCCTTGACTGCCGCGAGTATGTCATCTATTGATTCCATAAATTTGGACGCCTCTAGAGAGATTTTAGATTTCTCTTCACTATCAAAATCCCAAATCCCAAATTAGACTTTAACCTTAGTCAATAATGGCATTGATCAACACTTCCGTCAGGGTCATGTCCTCCATGTCATCCATCGTGACTGTGTCGCAAATATCAAACTTTGCCCCAGCACTTTGCAGTTCATCATCTAGCACTTTGAGAAATTTCGTTGCCTGTGCGTCTGTGCCAACTTGAATAAAGGAAATCGCCAGTTCTTCATCTCTATCCATGCGGCGAGACGCTTCAATAATTACCTTCATTACCGCTTTCCGGTCATCCGGTTCCCCATCCGTGACGACCAAAATGGTATCTCCATTTGTCTTGGTTTGTCTCGCTGCTTTACGCTGAAAGTAGTTATTCGTCGCATCTAGAAGGACTGCTGCTAAGTCAGTGCGTCCAGACGGTTCGTTTTCGCGGAAAATCTGTGCGACTTTACTGGCGTTTACATTGTCATACCGTTTAAATCGACCGGAAAATAGGTAAATAGTGATGCCATCCGGATCAAATTCTTCACATTTACTGGCTAAGGCGAGAGTAGATTCCTGCATCATTACCCAGCGACTTTTCCCACCTGGTTGGTCTGTAATCGACATACTGCCGCTTTTGTCAATAATTAACGTATAGTCGCGGTTTTCTACCATAAGAGTTTGCCTGATTCGCTTGCTTCTTTAAAGGTATCAAAATCCTCTAGCCGAGTTAAAGGAGCTGGTGGGTCACAAAGCTTAACCATTCAGACGTTCCAGCTCGTTTTGGCTCGGCATGAATGAGCGCCGCACCAGTGCTTGGGTGTGACGCTGAGATTGGATTGACTGACGCTGATTTTAAGCGGCAGCGATCGCGTTTTTAAGCGGTGTCCAGCGGAAAGCGCGATCGCCTCCCATTTCTACAGCAATTTTTAGGCGTGGCTCTATATTTGGCAACGTGGTTAAATATTCCACTTCCTCACGCGACAATACGTGTCCTTCAATCATCCACAGCACCAGTCCCTTCGATTTGGGAGGCAGTTGTTCCAACTGATAGGTCACGATAGGTGGCACGTAGTAAACGCGAATGTCTTTCTTACCCAAATGCGCGGGACGAACGCCGTGTACGCTCGTTAAATACGTTGCTACGTCGCCGAGTCCCCGTGCTGTGATGCTTAAAGTGGTATAGCCAGCTGCACGCAACCGCCGCTGGTAACGCCCCTCAAACCCTCCTTCTAAGGGTACATACATTCCTAAAGCACCTGACTTTTCCAAGTCTTTGACGAATTGATTGCCGATGGTGATCAGTGCCATATTTTTATGTTCTACCCAGCTTTAAGTTTTGTTAATTGCCGCTGGCAATTTATTATAGTTGGACGCTGAGGAACCTATCAACTTTGAGCGAAGAGCGATGTGCAACAAAATCTTTGGTGATTCTACTGAGGAGGGTTGCACTTTTTCAGGACAGTGTTGAGTTTTGAGGCTCTTTTGAATATAGGCTTACAGGCAATCGATCGGTTGAACTGCTTGAGCGATCGCGCTTTTTGTGGAGGTGCAACTGCTACTTAGAGCTAGTAAAGATTTAACTTTATTTGACTCAACATCGACTCAAAATAAGCGAACAGGCTTCTCCCTCACAGCACTTTATACCGCAAGTCGGAAAAGTAAAACTCAAACAGGTGACGTTGAACGGCTGAATCTATGGTTGAAAGCCTGCTTTCAACTATCTGCAATCTCTTGTAGTCCTCTGGGCTTCGGGGGATGTGTAGCCATTGTAATACTGTGTTTACAAATACTGTGCAGACAAATCGTGAAATGCTATAACCGACCTAAATGCCGGTCGTCGGGTTAGCGATCGCCTTCTTCCTTTCTATCCGTTAACCGGACAGTCGTCTTCTGGATCTGGAGTTGCACTTCAAGCGAGGCATACGATCCAGCAGACTAAATTTTTTTTGGAACAATCGCTAGACAAGTTGTAACAAATCGTTTATAGTAAACGATTGTGGTCAAAATTCGAGCAGCTATTACCGCTGAAGTTGAAATCGAGTCCAGGGACAGCACGACTTCCAAGTGAAAAACTATTGAGTCTTTCTCACAAGAGTTCAGTGCCCCCAGCGAGCGTCAAGCGTACCGCGACATCGATTTCAGAATTAGCGATCGCATCTAGAAGGCTTCTTGAGAAGAACTCTTCTAAGCCGGAAAAAGCCCTTTCGCCTTCTCGGGATACTGGATGGCTTGCCATCTAAGTCCCCGCGAATATAGGCAACGCGCTTCTAGCGCTTACCCGACCGTCGAATAGCTTCATACCAGCTAAAGAAAAAGCCTAAATTAGGCTGACTTGAAAGCTTGCCTCTCTCAATCCGAGGATGCGCCACAGCTGGCTGGTTTGATAACAACGTTTGTTGGAGCAAGCGGATTTACGAAACACTCGTAATCCCGCCTCTTTGTACTGTGTAAAAAGGAGAGACCAGAAAGCCGTGTCTGTTGGTATCCTCGGCACCAAACTCGGCATGACCCAAATATTTGACAAAGCAGGAAAAGCGATTCCTGTGACGGTCATTCAAGCAGGGCCATGCACCGTTACGCAAATTAAAACCAAAGAAACAGATGGCTACACTGCCGTCCAACTTGGTTATAAAGAAGTCAAACCTAAGGCTTTGAACAAGCCAGAATTGGGTCACTTGGCAAAATCAAGCGCTCCTCCTTTGCGGAAACTGCGGGAGTATCGCTTCGAGAATGTGGGAGAGTTTGAGCTAGGTCAACAACTCAAACCAGATATTTTTACTGCTGGTCAAATTGTGGACGTGATCGGCACCAGCATCGGAAAAGGCTTCGCCGGTTATCAAAAACGCCACAACTTTAGGCGGGGGCCCATGTCCCACGGTTCCAAAAACCACCGTCAACCCGGTTCGACGGGTGCTGGAACCACACCGGGACGTGTTTATCCCGGTAAGCGGATGGCAGGTCGTTTAGGCGGCACGCGCGTTACCATTCGCAAATTGACAGTAGTGCGGGTAGACTCAGAACGCAATTTACTGCTGATCAAGGGAGCGATTCCTGGTAAACCAGGGGCGCTGGTTAATATTGTTCCTGCCAAGATAGTAGGTCGAAAGTAGTCATTTTCTAAGGTCAGGCTGGCTAATCGCTAATAGCTTTTGATACTTAGCAATCCTTCAATTAGCAATTAGCAATTAGCAACGAACAAAGGACAACGGATATGGTTAACTGTGTAGTACGAAACTGGGACGGGGAAGAGGTCGGACAGGCAACTCTAGAATTAAAGGTTGCCAAAGAAGAGAATGCAGCTCATATTGTCCACCGAGCCTTGGTAAGGCAACAGGCGAATGCTCGTCAAGGCACTGCCAGCACCAAAACCCGCGCGGAAGTTAGAGGGGGAGGTCGTAAACCTTGGCGTCAAAAAGGGACTGGTCGCGCTCGTGCTGGGTCGATTCGTTCACCACTGTGGCGAGGCGGCGGTGTCATCTTTGGTCCTAAGCCAAGAGACTATGACACTAAGATGAATCGGAAGGAACGGCGTTTAGCGCTGAGAACCGCCTTCTTTAGCCGATCCGAGGACATGATTGTGGTGGAGGAATTTGCTGACAAGTTGCCTCGGCCTAAGACTAAAGAATTGGTAGAAGCGATCGCACGTTGGGGCGTCGAACCAGACTCTAAAGTCCTGCTGATCTTATCCGAACGTGAAGAAAACGTTTATTTGTCAGCGCGGAATGTTGCCAAGATGAAGATCATCCCTGCCACCCAGTTGAATATCTTTGACCTGCTGGCAGCTGACAAAATTGTGACGACGCCATCCGCCCTTGTCAAAATTCAGGAGGTTTACAGTGAGTGAGTATAACCCCCGCGAACTTGCGGATTTGGTGTATCGACCAATTGTAACTGAGAAGGCAACTCTGCTGATGGAGCAGAACAAGTATGTCTTTGAAGTCGTTCCCAAAGCAACCAAGCCAGAAATTAAAGCAGCAATTGAAGAACTGTTTAAAGTAAAGGTTGTGAGCGTGAATACCCTTCGTCTACCGCGCAAAAAGCGTCGCGTCGGCAAATTTGCAGGGTTTAAGCCTCAGTACAAGCGAGCAATCGTAACTCTGGCAAGCGGAGATACCATTACCCTTTTCCCAGAAGTTTAATAAGTTGGAAAGTTGACAAGTTGAAATTAAAAATTTCAACAAATTTCAACTTCACTCAACGGAAAGCCGCCCTACAAGCGTCTACAACCTTCAACCTTCAAACCTCTTTTTTAAGTTATGGGCACCCGTTCTTATCGGCCTTATACTCCCAGTACTCGTCAAGTTACCATTTCGGACTTTGCCGAAGTTACGCGGAGTGAGCCGGAAAAGTCACTAACCTACACAAAACATCGCCCCAAAGGTCGAAACAATCGTGGGGTAATTACCAGCCGCCGTCGGGGTGGCGGTCATAAACAGCTTTACCGGGAGATTGATTTTCGGCGCGACAAGCGCAATATCCCGGCCAAAGTGGCAACCATTGAGTACGATCCCAATCGCAATGCCCGGATTGCCCTGGTTTATTACCGGGATGGAGAAAAGCGGTATATTCTTCACCCAGTCGGCTTAACCGTGGGTACAGTTATCACCGCTGGACCAGACGCCCCAATTGAAATTGGCAATGCGTTACCTTTAAGCAAGATTCCTTTGGGAACTGCCGTTCACAACGTAGAACTGACTGCTGGACGAGGTGGGCAAATTGTTCGCGCTGCTGGTGCCACTGCACAAGTGGTCGCTAAAGAAGGCGACTATGTCACCATCAAGCTGCCCTCCGGTGAAGTCCGCATGATCCGCCGCGAGTGCTACGCTACCATCGGACAAGTCGGCAATGTTGAGCATCGAAACTTGAGCGCCGGTAAAGCTGGTCGCAATCGCTGGAAAGGACGCCGTCCGAAAGTAAGAGGCAGCGTCATGAACCCAGTCGATCACCCCCACGGTGGTGGTGAGGGACGGGCACCGATTGGTAGAAGTGGACCAGTAACACCTTGGGGCAAGCCCACTTTAGGTGCCAAGACCCGTAAGCCAAACAAGCCAAGCAATAAATTAATTGTCCGGCGTCGTCGCAAAGCTTCCAAGCGAGGTCGGGGCGGTCGGGAGTCCTAGGATTTAGATTTTGGATTTTAGATTAGCAATAAGTCCAAAATCCAAAATCCAAAATCCAAAAATCCAAAAGTAATTGGGGTTATTTGAACTATGGGTCGTTCTCTTAAAAAAGGTCCTTTTGTTGCGGATCATTTGCTGAAAAAGATTGAAAATTTGAATGCTAGGGGCGATAAGCAGGTTATTAAAACTTGGTCTCGTGCTTCAACTGTATTGCCGCAAATGGTGGGTCACACCATCGCGGTTCATAACGGGCGGACTCACGTGCCAGTTTACGTCAACGAGCAAATGGTAGGGCATAAGTTGGGAGAATTCGCTCCAACTCGCACATTCCGGGGACACTCGAAAGATTCCAAGGCAAAGAGGTAATTTTGAAGTTTGGATTTTGAGATTATTCAGAATTCCAAATTCAAAATTATTAAAAGGGAGAAATCTATGGCAGTTGATACTACAGAAGAAGTGAAAGCGATCGCGCGATACATCCGGATGTCTCCCCACAAGGTGCGCCGGGTTCTCGACCAAATTCGGGGACGATCCTACCGGGAAGCCCTGATCGTTCTGGAATTTATGCCCTATCGGGCTTGCGATCCAGTCCGCAAGGTATTACGCTCAGCAGCCGCTAATGCCGAACATAACGCCGGTTTAGACCCAACAAAATTGGTAGTTTCTCAGGCTTATGCTGACCAAGGATCAACCTTAAAGCGCTTTAGACCCCGCGCTCAAGGTCGCGCATATCAAATTCGCAAGCCAACGTGTCATATCACCGTAGCCGTTGCCCAAGCAGCGGCAGATGAATAACACTACTTTGGCTAAGCGCTAATTGTCACAAACAAGCTTTTGAACAATTAGCAATTAGCAATTAGCTGATTTAAGAGGACGCATTCGTGGGACAGAAAATTCATCCAATTGGTTTTCGGCTGGGGATTACCCAAGAACATCGCTCCCGTTGGTTTGCGGATGCTAAGCGCTACCCAGAACTCCTGCAAGAAGACTACACCATTCGGCAGGTCGTGGAGAAAAAACTCAGTAACGCTGGCATCTCTCAAGTGCGGATTGAGCGCAAAGCCGATCAAATTGACTTAGAAATCCACACCGCTCGACCGGGTGTTGTGGTAGGTCGCGGTGGTACTGGCATTGAAGTATTACGCGGCGATCTTCAAGAAGCTTTAGGCGGTGGCAATCGTCAAATTCGGATCAACGTGATCGAAGTGGCACGGGTAGATGCCGACGCCGGACTGATTGCTGAGTATATTGCCCAACAGCTAGAGCGACGAGTTTCCTTCCGGCGGGTCGTGCGTCAGGCGATTCAACGTGCCCAACGCGCTGAAGTCCAGGGAATTAAAGTACAAGTCAGCGGACGGTTAAATGGGGCGGAAATTGCCCGAACCGAGTGGACGCGGGAAGGTCGAGTGCCTCTGCATACCCTTCGCGCCAACATTGACTACGCTTACCGCACCGCCAAAACCATTTACGGCATTCTTGGCGTTAAAGTTTGGATCTTCAAAGGCGAAGTGATTCCAGGTCAGGAAGAAATTCCGGCTCCTAACAACGCTCAGCCCAAGCGTCGTCAACAGCGCCGCCGTCAGCAATTTGAAGACCGCTCTAATGAATAGGTTGATAGGTAATCGGTAATCGGTAATGGGTAATCAAAAAGAAAACGCCCAATTACCAATTACCAATTACTAATTACCAATTATCAATTACCAATTACCAAGTCATGTTAAGTCCCAGAAGAACAAAATTTCGCAAACAGCAGCGCGGGCGGATGAACGGCTTGGCGACTCGGGGCAATAGCCTAAACTTTGGTGACTTTGGCCTCCAGTCCACAGAACCGGCTTGGATTACCTCCCGTCAAATTGAAGCCAGCCGCCGAGCCATGACCCGCTACATCCGTCGGGGTGGCAAAATCTGGATTCGGATCTTCCCCGACAAACCAGTAACAATGCGTCCTGCTGAAACCCGTATGGGTTCTGGTAAAGGCTCGCCGGAATTTTGGGTGGCTGTCGTGAAGCCCGGACGGATCTTGTTTGAGATTGCCGGGGTTCCGGAAGAAACCGCCAGGGAGGCGATGCGTCTAGCTTCCCACAAGCTGCCAATTAAGACGAAGTTCATCACTCGTGAAGAAGAAGGGACTGTGTGAGTTATGGCTCTGCCCAAGATAGAAGAAGCCAGAAATTTAGGCGAACGAGAACTGGCTGAAGAAATTTTAGCTCTCAAGCGTCAGCTATTTGATTTACGACTGCAACAGGCAACTCGACGCCTGGAAAAGTCACACCAGTTCAAGCATACGAAGCATCGTTTAGGTCAGCTCCTAACCGTAGAAGGGGAGCGGCAACGGGCTGCAAAGGCTCAAAAGCCACAACCAGATGCAACATCCGAGGAGTAGACCCCAATGGCAGTTAAAGAACGAGTTGGCTTGGTCGTCAGCGACAAGATGCAAAAGACCGTAGTGGTCGCCATCGAGAACCGCTCGCCCCACCCGAAATACGGAAAAATTGTAGTGCGTACAAAGCGTTACAAAGCTCACGATGAAGAGAATCAGTGCAAGGTAGGCGATCGCGTCCGAATTTTGGAAACGCGACCTCTGAGTCGCACCAAACGATGGACAGTCGCTGAAATTCTCAATCGTGAGGCTCAATAAGTAAAGTTATGAGTTTTGAGTTTGTAAAGGCGGGTTAATCGAAATTTTCGATTTTATACCGATATTTAATCAAGTAAACCCGCCGGTAACAAGTTCTGAGTGAAAAATCCAAGTAAAGAATTCCGGAAATAAAACCGAACATCTTAAGTTCTTTCTCTTGTTCAAAACTCAAAACTTACAACTCAAAACTATTATTCAAAACTCACGCATCCGAAGCTAAGAACTATGATTCAGCCCCAATCCTACCTTAATGTCGCAGACAACAGCGGCGCTCGCAAATTGATGTGCATCCGCGTCTTAGGTGCTAGTAGCCGACGCTATGGCGGCGTTGGCGATGTAATCATTGCTGTCGTCAAAGACGCCATTCCCAACATGGCAGTTAAAAAGTCAGATGTTGTGCGAGCCGTGATTGTCCGTACCCGAAAAAATATGCGCCGGGACAGCGGTATGAGTATTCGCTTCGATGATAACGCCGCCGTGATCATCAACGCAGATGGCAACCCTAGGGGAACGCGCGTTTTTGGGCCAGTGGCACGCGAACTGCGCGACAAAAACTTCACCAAAATTGTTTCCCTAGCTCCGGAGGTACTCTAATGGCCGCAAAACAGTCTAAAAGAAACGGGATGAAGCTTCCCCAGCGCTATAAAATGCACGTCAAAAAAGGCGACACAGTACAAGTGATTGCCGGTCGTGATAAAGGCAAAGTTGGGGAAATCTTGCGGACACTTCCCCAGGAAAGCCGGGTAATTGTCAAAGGCATCAACATCAAAACCAAGCATGTTAAACCTCAGCAAGAAGGCGAATCCGGTCAAATTGTCACGATAGAGGCACCGATCCACAGCTCTAACGTGATGCTTTATTCGGCTCAACAAAAGATTGCCAGCCGCATTTGCTATACCTTGAATGAAGAAGGACGCAAGGTGCGGATGCTCAAAAAAACTGGTGAAATTATTGACTAAATAGTTGTTAGTTATAGCAAATTGCTAATTACTAACTGCTATTTTCCCTGACCAAGCCCAGGGGTATTAAGGAAAAAACAATGACACAAAAACTGAAAACGCTGTACCAAGAGACGATCGTTCCTAAACTGATGACTCAGTTTAATTACACGAATACCCATCAGGTACCCAAAGTCATAAAGGTCACGGTTAATCGAGGTCTAGGGGAGGCTTCTACCAACGCCAAAGCGCTGGAATCTTCCCTGACTGAAATTGCCAAAATCACTGGTCAAAAACCAGTGGTGACGCGGGCGAAAAAGGCGATCGCTGGATTTAAACTTCGCCAAGGTATGCCAGTAGGCGTGATGGTGACTCTGCGAGCGGATCGGATGTATGCCTTTCTCGACCGATTAATTAACCTGTCGTTGCCACGGATTCGGGACTTTCGCGGCATCAGTCCCAAAAGCTTTGATGGTCGGGGAAATTACAGCTTAGGCATTAGAGAACAGCTGATATTTCCCGAAATAGAATACGACAGCATCGACCAAATTCGGGGCATGGACATTTCCATCATCACTACAGCAAATACCGACGAAGAAGGCCGCGCCTTGCTAAAAGAAATGGGAATGCCTTTCAGGGATCAATGAGGCAGTCAAAATAAGGAGGGAATAATGGCGGCAAACGACACAATTTCAGATATGCTAACTCGCATTCGGAATGCGAATCTGGCGCGGCACCAAACAACAGAAATACCAGCAACAAAGATGACTCGCAGTATTGCCAAAGTCCTCAGGGATGAAGGCTTTATTGCTGAATTTGAAGAAGTTGGCGAAGGGATCAAGCAACACTTGCTAATTTCTCTAAAGTACAAAGGCAAAAACCGTCAACCGATTATTAATACCTTGAAGCGGGTCAGCAAACCTGGTCTGCGGGTCTACTCTAACCGCAAAGAACTACCCCGTGTGCTGGGCGGTATCGGAATTGCAATCATTTCTACCTCCAGCGGGATTATGACTGACCGAGAAGCGCGGCGTCAGGGTGTAGGTGGGGAAGTGCTTTGCTACATCTGGTAGATAAGCTAATAGCTATTAGCTCGATTGGCTGGTAGGTTTCAAAAACCTAGAAAAGCACAGACTTTGGGACTCACCGATAGACCAAAAGCTAACAGCTAACGGCTAACGGCTAATTGATTAGGAGGATTAAGTCATGTCTCGTATTGGCAAACGCCCTATTAATATTCCCGCTAAGGTACAAATTTCGATCGAAGGGCAATATGTTGCAGTTAAAGGACCTAAAGGAGAACTCTCCAGGGTTCTGCCATCTGAGGTAAGTGTAGAGCAGGAGGGAGAAACGATCCTGGTCAAGCGGCGGGATGAATCTCGTGCAGCTCGTCAGCGTCACGGTCTTTCTCGTACCCTGGTTGCCAACATGGTCGATGGAGTTTCCCAAGGATTTCAGCGTCGTCTAGAAATCCAGGGAGTCGGTTATCGTGCCGCAGTTCAAGGTCGCAATCTGATTCTGAACGTGGGTTACAGCCATCCAGTTCAGATTGAACCTCCCGACGGTATTCAAATGGCTGTGGAAAACAACACGAATGTGGTTGTAAGCGGCATTGATAAAGAAATCGTAGGAAACATTGCCGCTCGAATCCGTGCTGTCCGTCCACCGGAAGTCTACAAGGGTAAAGGCATCCGCTATGCGGGTGAAGTGGTAAGACGTAAAGCTGGAAAGGCAGGTAAGAAGTAAAGATGAAGCTAACTCGTAAAGAATTAATCCAACGTCGGCACTACCGGGTGCGTCGTAAGGTAAATGGCAGTGGTGAGCGTCCTCGGTTAGCTGTCTTTCGATCTAATCAGCACATTTATGTCCAGGTAATTGACGACACTCAACAACGCACTCTTGCCTGTGCCTCAACTTTGGAGGCGGATCTGAAATCACAGTTAACAACAGGAGCTACCTGTGCCGCCTCTGTTGAGGTGGGCAAGCTAATTGCTCAGCGAGCGATCGCTCAAGGCATTTCAAAGGTTGTCTTTGACCGAGGCGGCAACCTTTACCACGGTCGAATCAAAGCACTCGCAGACGCGGCTCGCGAAGCTGGGTTGGATTTCTAAAGACAAGTATGCAAAAGGCAAAAGTAAAAAGAAAGAAGTTTTTATCTATATATTTCTACCTTTGATTTCTCTTTCTTTTGCCTTTTTACATTTTTAGTTTTTACTTTCACTCTCAAGGTTCAGGATAAAACTATGGCAAAAGAGCGTCGGAAAAGTTCTGCGCGTCGGGAAAAAGAAATCACCTTTCAAGAACGGGTGATCCAGATCCGTCGTGTTAGTAAGGTCGTCAAAGGCGGTAAAAAACTCAGCTTCCGCGCCATCGTTGTTATTGGCAATGAGCGCGGTCAAGTTGGCGTTGGTGTTGGCAAAGCAAGTGATGTAATTGGAGCTGTTCGCAAAGGCGTTGCCGATGGCAAAAAGCACTTGATTGACATCCCCTTGACCAAGGCAAATTCTATCCCCCATCCGGTCAACGGAGCCGGGGGTGGTGCCCAAGTGATGATGCGACCCGCCGCCCCAGGAACTGGTGTTATTGCCGGTGGTGCTGTACGCACTGTGCTGGAGTTAGCTGGTGTCCGTAACATCTTAGCAAAGCAACTGGGTTCTAATAACCCCTTGAACAATGCTAGAGCCGCCGTCAACGCTCTTTCCACCTTGCGGACATTTTCCGAAGTGGCTGAAGAACGCGGGATTCCTATCGAAAACCTCTACGCCTAAATTTAGCCATCAGCGATTAGCTATTAGTGGTTCTCAGTTTAAAGGCAACTTTAATATCTTAGACAAAAGGCAAAAGACTAACAGCTAATAGCTAAAAGCTTTCTCAAAAAAATTAAGTCGTCAATCCTCTAGGTCAAGCGAATGAGATTAGAAGATGCAGTCCCTAAAAAAGGCTCAAAGAAGCGCCGCCGACGCATTGGACGAGGCATAGCGGCTGGTCAAGGTGCCAGCGGTGGCTTTGGTATGCGCGGTCAAAAATCGAGATCGGGGCGGGGCACACGACCCGGATTTGAAGGCGGACAAATGCCACTGTACCGACGCCTGCCTAAGTTAAAGCACTTTACGGTCATTAATCGTAAACAGTACACTACGATCAACGTAAGTAAGCTGGCATCACTCCCTGCTAACACGGAAGTGACTCTGGACTCATTGATGGAGTCTGGTATTATCACCGCCAATCAAGGTTCGCTGAAAATACTCGGTGACGGGGAACTGAATGTGGCTCTGAACGTAAAAGCAGCTGCTTTCACTGGCTCGGCTCGCAGCAAGATTGAAGCCGCTGGTGGCAGTTGTGAAATCGTTGCTGCCCGTGCCCGTAAGGGTTAAGCACATTGTATGCCAGCGTCTCTTGCTCATCGTTGAGGTACCCCTTCATGGTCGTTAGTCGAGACAAAAGCCCAACTGCTCAGGAAACCTTTGCACAGATGGCTCAAGCAGCCGGTCTTAGAGGTCGGCTGCTTCTCACCATCGGCTTGCTAATTTTAGTTCGCATTGGCATCTTTTTGCCAGTACCGGGAATTGATCGGACTAGGTTTGCTCAAGATATTCAAAATAACCAATTAATTGGATTTCTGGACATCTTCTCTGGGGGCGGCATTACCGCCTTAGGGATTTTTGCTTTGGGGATTTTGCCCTATATCAATGCCTCCATCATTATCCAACTGCTAACAGCCGCTATCCCTGCTTTGGAGAAATTGCAGAAGGATGAAGGAGAAGCTGGAAGGCGAAAAATCTCTCAGGTTACTCGCTATGTAGCGCTGGGGGGGGCTTTGATTCAAACTAGCTTCATTGCGGTATGGCTTGAACGCTATGCAACGAACGTTCGAGGACCTCTGTTCATTGCGGAGACTGCACTCGCTCTAACAGCTGGTTCGATGTTTGTGATGTGGGTGTCAGAGCTGATTACCGAGCGGGGGGTTGGTAACGGTGCTTCTTTGTTGATCTTTATCAATATTGTTGCAGTTCTACCCAGGTCGCTTGGGCAAACCATTAATTACGCCCAGGTTGACAATCGCAATGTGGGACCGGTGATCATTCTGCTATTAGTTTTCCTAGTCATGATCCTGGGAATTGTTTTTGTGCAGGAGGGAACCAGGCGGATTCCGATTATTTCGGCACGCCGACAGGTGGGTAAACGACTCTACCGGGAAAGGACGAGCTACCTGCCCTTGCGGCTGAACCAGGGTGGCGTTATGCCGATCATTTTTGCGTCTTCCGTCTTGATTTTCCCAGGTTTCCTAGCTCAGATTACTCAAAATCCTGGCAACAACCCGTTTTTGGTGCAACTCCATCAAGTTCTGAATCAAGTTGCGAATGCTCTAAATCCCAATAGTCAGACGCCCGGAGTTTATGAGGTCGTTTATCTGATCTTGATTCTGTTTTTCAGCTACTTTTACGCATCTTTGATTGTCAATCCCGTGGATTTGTCACAGAACCTGAAAAAGATGGGAGCCAGCATCCCTGGCATTCGTCCGGGTCGGGCTACTAGCGATTATGTGGAAGGGGTTTTGAATCGGCTAACTTTCTTAGGCGCTATCTTTTTGGGATTAGTGGCAATCGTGCCAACAATTGTGGAAAGAGCCACTGGCATTACGACTTTTCAAGGGCTGGGAGCTACTTCTTTGCTGATTCTGGTGGGCGTGGCAATTGATACAGCCAAGCAAATCCAAACGTATGTCATTTCCCAGCGCTATGAAGGAATGGTGAAGCAGTAGTGACGCGATTGATTTTTTTGGGGCCGCCAGGGGCGGGGAAGGGAACTCAGGCACATATCCTCGCTCAAGAGCTGGAAATTCCTCACATTTCCACGGGTGACATCTTGCGAAATGCCAAGGCTGCCGGAACCGAACTTGGTTTGAAGGCTAAGTCTTATATGGATCGGGGTGAGTTGGTTCCCGATGCTTTGATATTGGATCTGGTGCGCGATCGCCTTAGCCAAACGGATGCCCAACCCGGTTGGATTCTAGATGGTTTCCCGCGTACCGTCTCTCAGGCGACGTTCCTGGATGAATTGTTGCAGGAATTAGACCAAGTCTCCGATAGCGTTCTCAACCTGGAAGTTCCGGACGAAGTGTTGGTGGAGCGGATGCTGGAACGAGGGCGCAAGGACGGACGAACGGATGATACGGAAGAAGTCATTCGTCGTCGTTTGGAAGTTTATCGCAACCAAACGGCTCCGTTAATTGATTTCTACGAGCAACGCCAACAGTTGGTTTCAGTTGATGGCGATCGCTCCCTAGAAGAAGTTACTTCCGCACTCAAACAAGTTGTTCATTCTTGACAGGAGCGGGTGCGATCGCCCAGATGTTTGGGGTCAGTTCGTTGCCAATCCACTTCCCAGGCTGGCGGCTGGGACTGACCCCAAACCGGATGAAGTGAATTTTTGATAAAATATGTTAATAAGACCTTGACTGTCAGTCAGGGGCATGATCCGTGAATGACAATAGGCAAGCTGAAGAATTGAGGAAAAGGATAACTTGGCTAAACAAGATTTAATTGAAATGGAAGGCACGGTAACAGAATCCCTGCCTAATGCAATGTTTCGGGTCGATTTAGACAATGGGTTTAATGTATTAGCCCATATTTCCGGGAAAATCCGCCGGAATTACATCAAGATTCTACCGGGCGATCGCGTCAAAGTGGAACTCACCCCATACGACCTAACCAAAGGCAGAATTACTTATCGGCTGCGTAACAAAAAGTAGTGGCGAAAAAAAGCGATTCGCTCCTCTTAAAAAGCTTGTCTTATTAAAAAATTCGTCAAGCAGATGAACTTTAAAATCCACTTAAAAAGTGATATAATGTAGAGCTTGCAATGTAGCCAAAATAGGCATGAAAGTTCGAGCATCAGTCCGAAAAATTTGTGAAAAATGCCGCGTCATTCGGCGGCGCGGTCGAGTCATGGTGATTTGTTCTAACCCAAAACACAAGCAACGCCAAGGTTAACGAAGGCCCGATCCTCAGGACAAGTTTATAGCACTAAAAGCAAGACTAGGGAGACAACAAGCGTGGCACGGATTGCTGGGGTAGACCTTCCTCGCGATAAGCGCGTAGAAATTGGTCTGACTTACATCTATGGAATTGGACTCTCGCGCTCCAAAGAAATTTTGGCAGCATCCAAAGTTAATCCAGACACAAGAGTAAAAGACTTAAGTGATTCGGACGTAGCTGCCCTGCGCGAAGCAGTGGAAAGCAACTATCAAATTGAAGGGGATCTCAGACGCTGGGAGGCAATGAACATCAAGCGCCTGATTGACATTGGCACCTACCGGGGTCGGCGTCATCGGATGGGCTTGCCAGTTCGGGGTCAACGAACCCGTACAAATGCCCGAACCCGTCGCGGCAGGCGTCTCACAGTCGCAGGTAAGAGAAAGGCACCAGGACCGAAATAACCTTCTTCTGTTAGCTGAAAAGCTAAAAGCAGAGGCTCGAATTTCGTTTGCTAAAGGCAAACTTGACCAAGCAATTCAGCCAACCCATTATAACTACTGTCAACTAGATCCACATGGCGCGACAACCAACAAAAAAAACGGGTCCAAAAAAACAAAAACGCAACGTACCCAATGGCGTAGCCTTCATCCAGTCCACTTTTAACAACACGATTGTCACGATTTCCGACACGAACGGGGACGTACTTTCCTGGGCTTCAGCTGGCTCAAGTGGCTTTAAAGGAGCGAAAAAAGGAACTCCTTTTGCAGCGCAAACCGCAGCTGAAAGTGCGGCTCGCCGAGCGACCGATCAGGGGATGCGTCAGATTGAAGTGATGGTTAGCGGTCCAGGAGCTGGTCGAGAAACCGCGATTCGAGCGCTGCAAGGGGCGGGGCTAGAAATTACCTTAATTCGAGATGTGACGCCAATCCCCCACAATGGCTGTCGTCCGCCCAAGCGACGTCGAGTCTAGGATTGCTTTGAGTGCGATCGCACTCAAAGCAATTAGTAATTAGCAGCAAGTGGCAAACAGCTAACTGCTGAATTGGCATTGGGACAGCAGTGGCAATGCTAGGAAAGCGCTTTCAGCGTTCTTTCCAGGGGTTTTATGAAGAAGGGAGGTCACTCCGTGGCGCAGTTTCAAATTGAGTGTGTAGAGTCCAAAACTGAGAATAATCGGAGCCAATATAGCAAATTTGTCCTGGAACCTCTAGAACGCGGTCAAGGCACCACCGTTGGCAATGCGCTGAGGCGGGTTCTACTGTCTAACTTAGAAGGGACAGCAGTCACAGCTGTTCGGATTGCGGGGGTTAATCATGAGTTTGCCACAGTTGAGGGAGTGCGGGAGGATGTCCTAGAAATTCTACTGAACATGAAGGACATTGTACTCAAAAGTCATTCCTCCCATCCCCAAATTGCTCGATTAACTGTCACAGGCCCAGCAACAGTGACAGCCGGACGATTTGATTTACCCTCCGAAGTTGAGGTGGTCGATCCTAATCAATACGTTGCCACCCTAGCAGACGACGCTAGGCTGGAAATGGAATTTCGCATCGAACGAGGCAAGGGATATCGCGCAGTAGACCGGGGACGAGACGAAACTGCTGCTTTGGACTTCCTCCAGATCGACGCTGTGTTTATGCCGGTGCATAAAGTTAACTACAGCATTGAAGATGCCCGGATTGACGGTTCTTTGGAAAGAGACCGACTAATCCTGGAAATCTGGACGAATGGCAGCCTCAGTCCCCAAGAGGCACTTTCTCAAGCGGCGAGTATTTTGGTGGATTTGTTCAATCCTCTGAAAGATATCACTCTCGATCCGATGACGGTAGACTATACCGATGATGAAGATCCTACCAGCCAGATCCCAATCGAAGAATTGCAGCTTTCGGTGAGGGCATACAACTGTCTCAAGCGAGCGCAAATTAACTCCGTAGCCGACTTGCTGGATTACAGCCAAGAGGATCTGCTAGAGATTAAAAACTTTGGTCAAAAGTCGGCAGAAGAAGTCATCGAAGCCTTGCAGCGGCGACTGGGAATTACCCTGCCCCACGAAAAGGCGGCGAAAACAACTTGAAGTAAGGAGTAATGGGTAATAGGTAGAATCATTTACCTGTTACCAATTACTTTTTCACCGAGTACCAATTAGCAGTTACCAATTACCAATTAGCAATTCAAAATCGTTATGCGTCACTGTCGTCGTATTCCAAAACTGGGTAAGCCCTCCGACCAGCGTCGAGCGCTTTTGAGGTCGCTGGCAACCGAACTAATCCGTCAGGGTCGAATCACTACCACCAAGACGCGAGCCAAGGCGCTGCGCCCGGAAGTGGAAAAAATGATTACTCTGGCAAAGGACGGCTCTCTGTCAGCCCGCAGACAAGCCTTGGGCTACATTTATGACAAACAGTTGGTTCATGCCCTGTTTGAGCAAGCCGCTAGCCGTTATGGCGAACGCAACGGAGGATACACCCGTATCCTGCGAACCGTGCCACGTCGGGGTGATAATGCCGAAATGGCAATTATCGAGCTGGTTTGAAGTGAGGACTGAGAGAATTTAGAACTCAAAACTCACAACTCAAAGCTCATCATGTTAGAAGCCATGCCATTATCGACCCAGCGAGTTGCCCTGGTAATCCAATACCTGGGCACTCATTTTCATGGCTGGCAGCGGCAACCCAATGGGCGCACCGTGCAGGAAGAGATTGAAACAGTTCTGTCCAAGGTGCAGGAGCGACCTGTTACTCTACACGGTGCGGGGCGCACCGATAGCGGTGTCCATGCAGCAGCACAAGTGGCACATTTTGAGGCTACGGGTCCCATTCCGGCTGATAAGTGGGCGGCGATTCTTAATTCTCATCTGCCCGATGATATTCTGATTCGAGCCTCAGCTGCTGTGGGTTCAAACTGGCACGCTCGGTTTTCTGCGAACTGGCGTCGGTATCGATACACGATCTATACAGATCTCAAGCCAAACTTGTTTGTGCAGCCCTTCAGTTGGCATTATTATTATGCACCGCTAGATGAATCTTGCATCCAGGCAGCTTTAACCCCTTTGATAGGCAGCCACCATCTAGCTGCTTTTCACAGGGCGAATTCGGCGCGATCGCATTCCTGGGTGGATGTGCAGGCGGCAGAGTGCTACCGAGACGGCTCATTTATTCATATTGAGATTCAAGCCAACGGATTTTTGTATGGCATGGTGCGGCTGCTGGTGGGATTACTGGTACAGGTGGGAAGGAAAGAGCGATCGCCAGAAAGCTTTACCGAGTTGTGGGTAAACCAGCGCCGTCACGAAGTGAAGTACTCTGCACCCGCTCAAGGTCTGTGCCTGTTGCGAGTTGGCTACCCGGAGTTTCCCTTTCCCCCGGAAGTCTGGTTTGACACCCAGCCTAAGTTGGTCTTGCCGACTGTCACCACTGCCGAATATTGCCTAAGTTGAAAGGTTGAAGGTGAGAAGGTTGAAGGTTAAAAGGTTCTTCAACATTCAAAGCTCCAACTTACCAACTTTTGACTCACCCCTTGAAGCGTATAAAAAGAACCATGAACAAAACCCCCATCCCATCTCAAGACTCCATAGAACGCAATTGGTACGTCGTCGATGCCGCAGAGCAGCGTCTGGGCCGTCTGGCGAGTGAAATTGCCATGATTCTAAGAGGCAAAAACAAGCCCATCTTTACGCCCCATCTGGATACCGGCGATTTCGTGATCGTCGTCAATGCCGAAAAAGTAGTAGTCACGGGCAAAAAACGCACTCAAAAGCTCTATCGGAGACATTCGGGGCGTCCGGGCGGAATGAAGACTGAAACCTTTGCCAAGCTACAGGGCCGTATCCCAGAGCGGATTATCGAACAGGCCGTGCGCGGGATGCTGCCCAAGAGTTCTCTGGGGAAACAACTGTTCACCAAGCTGAAAGTTTATCCGGGACCATCCCATCCCCATGAATCTCAAAAACCCCAGGAAATCAAAATTCAAACAATTCCAGGAGGAGAAAGTTAATGCAAGCAGTAGAACAAAGTGGTCGAGTCGTGTACTGGGGAACAGGTCGCCGCAAGTCTTCCGTAGCAAGGGTTCGCTTGGTTCCCGGAAGCGGTCAGATGATTGTTAATGACCGACCGGGAGACAATTACTTCAATTACCAAGCGGCTTATCTGTCAGCAGCAAAAGCCCCCCTGGAAACCCTGGGTCTGGAAAATGAGTATGACATTCTGGTGAAAGCCCACGGCGGTGGATTAACCGGACAGTCTGATTCGATTCGGTTGGGAGTGGCGAGAGCCTTGTGCCAACTCGACCCGGACAATCGCCAGCCGCTGAAAAGCGAAGGTTATTTGACCCGCGATCCCAGAGCTAAAGAGCGGAAGAAATACGGCTTGCACAAAGCCCGGAAGGCTCCGCAGTACTCGAAGCGATAAAGAAGCGATCGCTTTTGAGTTGGTTATCGATGGTAGGTGCGAGGCAGACCTCGCACTCGCTAATGCTGGAAAGCTAGAATTTGTATAGGGACATTACCCAGTCGAGGAGCAATCATGGCAAAACAAGGAATTCATCCGCAGTGGTATCCAGAAGCAAAAGTTTACTGCAACGGAGAAGTGGTAATGACTGTCGGCTCAACACAACCAGAACTTCACGTTGATGTTTGGTCGGGCAACCACCCCTTTTACACCGGAACCCAGAAAATTATTGACACCGAAGGTCGGGTAGAGCGCTTCCTGCGGAAATACGGAATGTTGGAAACCAACCAAGCCCAAGGTGATGATTCGGGTTCCCAAGGCAAAAAGTAGCGGGTCGGCTTGCTCGTAGCGCGACCCACCTGTTGGGTCGAAGTTATTGATGATAAGCTTTCCTGCTGTTTTTGTGGAGCGATCGCATTTCCTATGGCTGAAACATACCTGCTGGAGAAATTAAATTCCGTTGAGCAAACCTTTAATGAGTTAACCCGCCGACTGGCAGATCCAGATACCGCCTCCAATCCAGATGAGTATCAACGGGTGGCAAAGGTTCGTTCCTCATTGGAGGAAGTTGTCAACACCTACGAAAGTTGGAAAACAACTCAGCAAAACTTGGTGGGCGCAAAACTCGTACATAAGGAATCTGCTAGCGATCCTGAGTTGCAGGAAATGGCAGCCTTGGAAGTGGAAGAACTGGAAAGCAAGCTAGAGCATTTGGAAATACGCCTCAAGATTTTACTTTTGCCCCGCGATCCCAATGATGACAAAAACATCATGCTGGAAATTCGTGCTGGCACAGGTGGAGATGAGGCGAGTATCTGGGCGGGCGATTTGGTGCGGATGTACTCGTACTACGCCCAAACTCAAAACTGGAAGATTAAGTTACTGGGCGAGTCGCGGGCAGAGTCGGGTGGTTTTAAAGAAGCCATCTTGGAAATCCAGGGCGACAACGTTTACAGCCAGCTAAAGTTTGAAGCTGGCGTCCATCGGGTACAACGGGTGCCAGTGACGGAAGCTGGAGGACGGGTTCACACCTCAACGGCAACAGTGGCGGTGATGCCAGAGGTGGATGATGTAGAGATACACATTGACCCGAAGGATATTGAAATGAGTACAGCTCGGTCTGGCGGTGCTGGCGGTCAAAATGTGAACAAGGTAGAAACTGCTGCCGACTTGTTCCACAAGCCGACGGGGATTCGGATTTTCTGTACCGAAGAGCGAAGTCAGTTGCAAAACAAAGAACGCGCTATGCAAATCCTCCGTGCCAAGCTTTACGAAATGAAGCTGCGCGAACAACAGGAAGCTGTTACCTCCATGCGGCGTTCTCAGGTAGGTACCGGCTCCCGTTCGGAAAAAATTCGCACTTACAATTACAAAGATAACCGTGTCACCGACCACCGCCTGAATCAGAACTACAGCCTTAACCCTGTTCTGCAAGGCGACCTGGAACATATTATTCAGGCTTGTATCTCTCAAGACCAGCAGGAACGCTTGGCAGAATTAGCCGCTTCCACTACTAACGCTGAGTCGCTTCATTAAGATCAGAGCTAAAGGTATCGAAAGACGCGATTAATCGCGTTTTTGCCATCCCGCACCCAGCCGACGTGTAAGCGGCTGGATTTTTTATGTCTTTTCATAATATCATCTCCGGTAAATTGCCCATCATTAGAGAAACCCACCTTGCCAGAGAATTAACAAACTTGCTCTCAGACGCGATCGCTTCAACAGCAGGACTTTTGCGTTCTATATCACTATCCGCAAGATGAAATTCTGGCAAAATTAGCTAAGGAACGGTTGTACCCTGCTGTTTTGCTCGAAAATCGGGATGGCAATCGCCCTTACCTAACAAAAAGCTGACTTTCCCCCCTATCTATCTGGGTTGGAAGTGAGAGCAGGATGAATCCAACTGTTCAAAAGCCTTATTTTCTTGTATTTTATTCTTATTAGAGAGATATGAATAATTACTCATATATTATTAATAACACTATTAAGTCAAGTTTCTCTAACTTTAGGCTCAAGTAAAACGGATGTAAAAATAGACTCGTCTAAATTAATTGAAAAAACTGCTTTAAAGGCTTGTATAAATAGCGTTGACCAGAGGTGCCGAGATGTCAAACAATAATAATCAAGCTTCGGATTGGAATTACGATCCAAACGATCCCTATTCTCCAATTTACTATAAGGGAGCCGTCGTTGGATTTATAAAACCAGAATATGCCCTCCGAATCGTTGATTTTCTCGATGAAGATGAAAGGCTACGCAAAGCTCTCAAAATGGCTTGTTTTGACTTGATAACTGAGGCGGGGGGCGATACGAATAGAGTTGATATTCTAATGAAAAAATATATTGCAAGCACCGAACGTCCTAGATATGGATCGGCGGCGATCGCCTTGCTATTAAGGGATAGACAAGATGAACTTGATATTAGTGATAAAGAATTTGCCCGGTTCTGCGATTCTTATCGATTGTCTTGGAAAGAGCTGAAAGAAATTTTTCTAGGAAAAGAAATTAACGATAATCAGCTAGGACCAATTGCACGAATCGTAGGAAAATCCATTGAAGAGTTGATTGAAGTGAGGGATGGGCCAATTCCCAGAGGCGATCGCTAATGCGAGTAAGCGGGCGGAATTAAATACAACTTGTTATTTGGGAAATTTGGGACTAGATAAAATTTCCCAATCTTTAATCACTATCCTGAATCAAAGAATACCAGTAGTTGTTGTTTGCGCTTACCGACTTATAACAAAAGCGCCTGAAGTGATAGGCGAGAAGAAGGACTCAGGTAATCCAAAATCAGCCTTCCCATCGGTACACCTAGAGAAAGACGATCGCGATCTGGGATCTTCAACCTGCCTCCCAACAGTTGCCAGTTTCTAATTTAGAATTAAATTTTGTTAAGATAAACTGGACTCTAGCGATCGCCTGACGGACTTACTGGCAATACCAACTGACATCCGTCAAATAATTCGCTCATCCCCTCAGCATCCTTGGAGACTCTTGATGTTACGACTTGAACATATCAGCAAAATTTACGCGACCGGCGAAGTTCTCAAGGATGTCAGCTGGGAAGTCAAACCGGGCGATCGCATTGGCTTAGTCGGCGTTAACGGTGCCGGAAAATCGACTCAGCTCAAAATTATTGCCGGGGAGATTGAACCCACTGCTGGGGAAGTGATTCGTCCTGCCAATTTGCACATTGCCTACCTGACTCAAGAATTTGAGGTAGATCCTACGCGCACTGTGCGAGAAGAACTTTGGACGGTCTTCAAAGAAGCCAACCAAGTGCAGCACTCTCTGGCGCAGGTGCAGCGAGACATGGAAACTGCCAATCCAGAGGAACTAGATCGACTGATCCACAAATTGGATCGGCTACAGCGGCAGTTTGAAGCGTTGGATGGCTATGGGTTAGACGCACGGATTGAGAAGATGTTGCCAGAGATGGGGTTTGTGCCAGAAGATGGCGATCGCCTCGTTAGTGCTTTCAGCGGCGGTTGGCAGATGCGGATGAGTTTGGGCAAAATCTTACTCCAAAAACCCGATTTATTACTGCTGGATGAACCAACTAACCACCTGGATCTAGAAACCATTGAGTGGCTGGAAACCTATCTCAAAGGGCTGAAAACCCCGATTGTGATAGTATCCCACGACCGGGAATTTCTCGACCGCCTTTGCACCCAAATTGTAGAAACAGAACGCGGCATTTCTACCACCTACTTAGGCAACTATTCGGCTTATTTACAACAAAAAGCGGAAAACCAAGAAGCCCAACTCAGCGCCTACGAACGTCAGCAAAAAGAACTAGAAAAACAGCAAGTCTTTGTTGACCGTTTCCGTGCCAGTGCTACCCGCAGCACCCAAGCAAAAAGCCGCGAGAAACAACTAGAAAAAATTGAGCGGATTGAAGCACCGGCTGGGGGATTAAGGACTCTGCGCTTCCGTTTTCCCGACGCTCCCCGCAGTGGTCGTGAGGTAGTGGAAATCAATAATTTGGTGCATACTTACGACGATAAAATTCTATTTTTGGATGCGAATCTGTTAATGGAACGAGGCGATCGCATTGCCTTCCTCGGCCCGAACGGTGCTGGCAAATCTACTCTATTGCGTCTAATTATGGGCATGGAAAAACCTACCGAAGGCTCAGTTCAATTAGGCGCTCACAACGTTATTCCTGGGTATTTCGAGCAAAATCAGGCGGAAGCGTTGGATCTTTCTAGAACTGTCATGGAAACTATCCATGATGAAGTACCTGAATGGAAAAATGAGGAAGTTCGCACGCTTCTAGGACGTTTCTTGTTCAGCGGTGACACCGTATTTAAAAAGGTTGAGGCTCTTAGCGGAGGTGAAAAAGCTCGTCTGGCGTTAGCAAAAATGCTCTTGCGTCCAGTTAATTTAATGATTTTGGACGAGCCTACTAACCACCTGGATATTCCAGCTAAAGAAATGTTGGAAGAGGCAATCCAAAACTATGAGGGTACAGTGATTTTAGTCTCCCACGACCGTTATTTTATTTCCAAAGTTGCCAATAAAATTGTCGAGATCCGCGATGGAGAATTCCGCCTGTATCGAGGAGATTACCATTACTATCTAGACAAAATTGCTGAGGAAAAAGAACAGGCAAGATTAGATGCGATCGCTGCTGATAAAGCTGCCAAGAAAGCTGCTAAAGCTGCTAAGGAATCAAGCAAACGCAAATAACACAAATAAATTAGTGGGGTGGGTAATGCCCACCCTACAGTTTGTTTAGAGAATATCAAACTTAGGTAAATCAAGCTGATTATTCGCAGCTAATTCTCTCAACTTTTTATCCAAAAGAATATAGTCATTTCGGGTCTTAACTCTAGCAAATTGACTATTCAACTCCTTGATTTCTAAATTGCTTAGATGAGGAGAACAGATAGATATTGCTTGCTTAATATGGGCTATAGCATTCTCTTTATACCAAATATTAGCGGATTCAGATATTATCGAACCAAAGCAAAACAACGCTAAAATTCCAAATATAAATGTATATTTAAGATCATGGGTAACAACACTGTACATTAAATAAGGTTGGCAATAAAGAAACATCGTAATTGAAACAGAGAAAGTAAGCTTACAAACAAATCCTTTAGCTATATCTTGGTAGGTTTTGTTATTCATTTATAAGATTCCTCCCACAATTATTGTTCAGTGCGCTTGATGGGTGGGTACGTTAAGCGATCGCTAACACACCGTATATATTTTATGACTACCGCATAAAATCAGGATTTTCCCAATTACCTCCTTTGCGTTACTCTGCGTAAACCTTTGCATCCTTTGCGTTAAAAAATAGATAAACTCCTCCCCTAGAGGGATGCAAGCTAAAATAGTGGAACAGTTGCCTAAGTCAGGGTGGGGAAATTGTTTTGTTTTTATGACATACCACAGTCGAACTATTTGCAAAGCCAAGAAACCAGCGTGTAACGCTTGTGTAGTGACAGACTTGGGTCCCAGTTGCGTTCAGGTGGGTTAACAGACCAAACCTCGTAAACGCGATAAGTTATGCACAGTATAGGATACGTGACTTGTAAAACCACTGGCGATCGCATCCTGCATTAAGCAATTCTCAGCGTGCGATCGCTTCCTCCCCGGACCCTGTAAAAAAACAGTCATCTCATCTAAAGAGAATTGCTGTGCTGTCCCAGGGAAAAAAACCAAAAAAGCTGACAGGAGCTGCTAAAAATAACACTGCGAGTACAAAGGGCGATGATATCATGACGGAGAAATTACTGAAAACAAAGGGCAATTGAGTATGGCGCAAGCACCTGTCTCTCCCGTGGTGCTAGTCATTCTAGACGGCTGGGGGTACCGCGAAGAAACCGATGGAAACGCCATAGCCGCCGCTAACACACCTGTAATGGATAGCCTCTGGGCAGTCTATCCCCACACACTCATCTATACCTCCGGCAAGGCTGTAGGGTTGCCAGAAGGTCAGATGGGTAACTCAGAAGTGGGTCATCTCAACATTGGTGCTGGTCGGGTTGTACCGCAAGAATTAGTTCGCATCTCAGACGCCGTGGAAGACGGTAGTTTACTGAGCAATCCCGCATTGGTGCAAGTCTGTCAGGAAGTCAAGAGTCGGGGTAGTAAGCTTCACCTAGTTGGGCTTTGTTCCGAAGGTGGGGTGCATTCTCATCTGGCGCATCTTCTAGGATTACTGGATTTAGCGAAAGCACAAGAGATTTCCTCGGTTTGTATCCACGCGATCGCCGATGGGCGCGATACCTATCCCCATGAGGGTGTGGAGGCAATTCAGAAGATTCAAGACCACATTGACCAGATTGGGGTCGGACGCATTGTCACCCTCAGCGGTCGCTACTACGCAATGGATCGAGACCATCGGTGGGATCGGGTTAAACGCGCCTACGATGTGATGACCCAGGATGGCTTGGGAGATGGTCGCTCGGCGCGGGAAGTTTTGCAGGCTTCCTATGCTGAAAATGTCACAGATGAATTTATCAACCCAACCCGGATTGCTCCTGGAGCTGTGGAAGCGGGGGATGGTGTCATTTTCTTTAACTTCCGACCCGACAGATCCAGACAACTTACTCAAGCCTTAGTGTCTCCCGGCTTTAAGAGCTTTGAACGACAGCACATCCAGCCGCTGAGCTTCGTCACTTTTACTCAGTACGAACCGAATTTGCCAGTTTTGGTGGCTTTTGAACCCCAGAACCTGAGTAACATCCTGGGAGAAGTCATTGCCAATCGCGGACTGCGCCAGTTTCGGACTGCTGAAACAGAGAAATACGCCCACGTTACTTATTTCTTCAACGGCGGTCGGGAACAACCTTTTGAAGGGGAAGACCGGGAACTGGTACCGAGTCCAATGGTTGCAACCTATGACCAAGCACCGGAGATGTCAGCAGCAGCGGCGACGGATGTAGCGATCGCTGCCGTTGAAAAACGCATTTACTCCTTCATGGTCATCAACTACGCCAACCCAGACATGGTAGGGCATACGGGTCAGATGGAACCCACGATTCAAGCACTGGAAACGGTAGACCGATGTTTGGGACGCCTTCTGGAAAGCATCAATAAGGCGGGTGGCACGGCGATAATCATTGCCGACCACGGGAACGCTGAATATATGCAGGATAAAGAAGGCAACCCTTGGACGGCTCACACAACCAACCCCGTGCCCTTTATCCTGGTGGAAGGGGAAGGGTTAAAAATTCCCGGCTATGGTACTGAAGTGACTTTGCGAAGTGATGGACGTTTGTCGGACATGGCACCGACGATTCTGGAAATCTTAAAGCTGCCACAGCCACTAGAGATGACGGGTCGTTCGATGCTGGTTCCTCTGGAATTTGATGTCCGCGCCAATCGCACACCCGTGCGAGTTTCTCTGTAAGTTGCTAATCCTTAATAGCTAATTGCATTTTGCTGACAATTAGCTATTAAGGATTAGCAATTAACGATTTTTGAAAACTGACACCTAACAACAAACTATGAATCTATATAGCATCCTCCAAATTATATGGGCACTGTCTTCCATCATTCTGATTGTTTTAGTGCTGCTACATAGTCCTAAGGGAGATGGCATTGGGGGGATTGGCGGACAGGCTCAGCTGTTTACCAGCACCAGGAGTGCAGAAACAGCGCTGAACCGAGTAACCTGGATATTCACTGTCATTTTTCTGGGCTTGACGGTGATTTTGAGCATGGATCGGTTATGGCGATAGCATCAAATCGTGATGCATTATAAATGATGAGTTTTGAGTTAAAAAGTGGGAAAGTTGAAAAGGCGAAACCATCAAACTTTCAAACTCTTAAACAAAGCCTACAGAACCGCCTGCGACATCCAAACTCTTTTCAAAACTCAAAACGATTCATCAGGGTGGGAATCGCGATCGCTACTTGCTTGTTGGCGGTTTTAGTCCATTTTCAGATGGTGGACGCTGGCGATGTTTGGGCATCTGAAATGTCACGCCAGTTATCTGCAACCTCCCTCCCGCCACCCCAAGCGCACGTCCTACCGCCGACACTATTGCAATGGCAAGATACCAGCAACAGTGGTGATTACTTCTCTCAGGTGAAGCCTACCCCCGTTGGCTATCTGGTTTGGTCGCAGTTTCCGGTTAAGGTGTACGTAGAGAGACCAGAAACTTCCACCGTCAGCCAACAGTGGGCAATTGCTGTGTTAAAAGCCGTGCAGGAATGGGGCGTTTATTTGCCCCTCCAGGTGGTCGAGCAGGCAGAGATGGCTGATATCAAGATCGGGCGATCGCTTCCTCCCCTCAAGCCATCCTTCAACCGCCGCACCGGGGAATTTCATCTGCCTCGCGCTCGTTCTGCTGAAACCCGCTATGAATTCTACCTGAACCAAGTGATAGGCACCCCATCTGTGCTTTCCCATCGATTTACGATCCAACTTAGTCCTACTCAAACCGGCGACTATATTCAATCAGCTGCCCGTCACGAACTGGGGCACGCATTGGGGATCTGGGGGCACAGTCCTTTAGAAACAGACGCCCTGTATTTTTCCCAGGTGCGTAATCCTCCCCCGATTTCTTCGAGAGACATCAACACCCTCAAGCGGATCTACGAGCAGCCAACGCGACTGGGATGGCCTTTGCCAAATACCACCCAAAGCCACCTCAAGCGTAGCGTATTGGCTAATAGGCTCATCGTGCCATCTAGGCGTGCAGTGGTGGGGCTAGGGGGCACCTGCAAGCCGTCAATCACTTGCTAGATGGTTCGGAGTATAACTGAACACGGCGTATTTGTTGCCTTTGTGTTCGACTGGAAGTTATGCCGTTTCTCTCATTAAGAACGGAAATCGGGAATCAGAAAACAATCCGCGATTACCCCTTCAGAATTACGATTAGCTGATTTTTGTTCTACCTTGATAACGCCAATCACTCAACTGGACTCGCCGCTCCTCTAGCAACTTAGTATAAAGTTTTACTAATTGCTCGATGTTGCGGCTGAGGGTGTATCGCTCTACAACCCTAGCGATCGCTTTTTGTCCCAGTCGCTTTGTAAACTCCGGGTTGCCTCTTAACACAGGCAGTAGGGTTCGCAACTGCCCAGCTACCCCTTGAGTTCTGAGAATTATCCCAGCGTCTCCCTCCAACGGCTTCCCCTCCAAAACTTCGCCATCAGCACCGGCATCGGTGGCTACACAGGCGACGCCACAAGCCATTGCTTCTAGTAAGGAGAGTGAAAGCCCTTCCACCAGAGAAGGCAGAATAAACACATCGGCTCCCCGCAAAATTTCGATTCGCCGTTGCTCATCCGGTTCGGTTCCCCACCAGATGATGCCGTATTCTGAGTCATAAAAAGGCTCTAAAGACGGTTTCAAAGGCCCATCGCCGACAATTAATAACTTGCACTCCGGCCCCATTTCTGACTCTTTCCAGCCTCGGAGCATTGCTTCCACATTTTTTTCTGTGGCAATTCGACCCTGGTAGACAAATAGACGCTTAGCGTTTAATTCAGATTTGATGTTAGAAGGTCCTGGACAATACTTCTGGACATCAACGCCATTGGGAATCACGGCTACCTTTGACGCCGCGACTCCCAGTCGTGCTAGTAAATCCCGCTGAACTTGAGAAAAGATAATTGTTCGGTCGTAATATGCCAGGAAAGGCGCATACAGCTGATAAGTCAGGAGTTGAGTCCCTGATTTGAGATTGCGTCGCTTTCCATCAAAGGGGGTATGGAAGGTGGCAACCAGAGGTAAATTCAGTTCTTCGCAGATTTCCGGCAGCAGGAAGTCCAGAGGTGATAGGGTGAGCGAGGCGTGTACCACGTCTGGCTTTAGCTCTTCGAGCGATCGCATCAAGACTTTGCTCGATCTCAGCGTCGGGATCGTGTAAACCTGGGACTTGTACAGGAAAGGCAGAGAGACTTCCTCGCATCCAGGCCAAGTCTGGAGGTCAGATTCTTCGTCTAGGGCAAAGTGGAGGAAGCTAACTCGATGGCCCTGATCTAACAACGCATTGGTAACTTCTCGACTGTAGGTGACATTGCCGCAAAAGGGTGATTTTTTTCCGAGCCAGGCTATGTGCATTTTCTAAGAGTTTTGAGTTTTTAGTTTTGAGTTTTGAGTTATGAGTTAATCATTCAAAACTCGTGATTCAAAACTCATCACTTTTCTTTTCCTGTACCGGAAATATACCAGGTTAGGAGTCCTCCTGCGATCGCGATCGCTGCTAAACCCAGAAATACTGCCTGTAACCCCAAAATCGTCTCTGCAACGCCTGCTAAGGCTAAAGGCAGGCTTAGAGCAATATTAATGACGTTGTTTTGTAACCCAAAGACTTTCCCTCGCATTTGGTCGGGGGTTTCTGCTTGGATGGTCGTCTGCATCGGGATAGCCACCATCGACCCGAAAAAGCCCAAAAGCGTTGTCAACAGGAACGCCAGCAATAGATGTTTCGTAAACAATCCCAGACCAACCAGAGATGCCGCCGTTCCCATAGAACCATAGAGGCTGAGCCGATTATGGGAGAACCGCTGCCCAAAGTGCCCCAGAACCGTCGCCCCCCCAGCCATACCAACCCCGCCAGCCGCTAGTAAAAAGCCGAACTGAGAGGATTTCAAGCCAGGGATTACTTCTGCCATCCGCACGGCCAGAACCGACAGCGCCGCAAAGACTGAAAATAAAATTACCAGTTGGATCAGAGCATTGCGGACGCGGCGTTGTTCTTTTAGGTAACGCAGTCCGTCGCGCAGGTCTTCCCAAACGTGGGGTGAATCTTGTTCGGGGTCGTTAGTTTTTTCCCCAGTGCGGAGGAAGAGCAACAGCAATCCCGCGATCGCATAACTGCTACCCACCACCAATTCTTTGCCAATGTCCGCCCCCACACCCAAGCGTCCCACCAGGGTGTCGGCAATTCCCAGTAACGGCTCTCCTACGGCAAATCCCACGATCACCGAAGCCATCATTGTCATCGTGTACAGCGAGTTCGCCGAAAGCAGATGATGGCGTCCCACGACCAGCGGAATCACTGACTGCTCGGCGGGGGCAAAAAACTGCGTCAGCGTAGAAATCAGAAACGTTAATCCCAGCAGAATGCAGAATCCCACCGGCAACCCTCCCAGAGTTGACCAGCCATGCGAGATCCACAGCAGCGGCGGCACCGCCAAAACCAGTGCCCCCCGCAGCAGGTTCGTTGCCACTAGCACTGCCTTCTTAGGCCACCGATCTACAAACACACCCGCAACTGAACCAAACAGCACGGCGGGAATCGTAAATGCCATCATGATCGCCGATACCCACACGCTGATCGTCTGATCGGGTGCTTGAAAGTGAGTCGCAATCAATGCAATCACTAGCACCAGATACACCTTATCCGCTATCTGCGAGAAAACTTGACCACCCCACAGCGCCAGGAAGTTACGGTTTTTTAAAACCGGCAAAAACCCTTGTGCTTCCTCCGTTGCTGCCTCATCGACAACCAGACTGGACGGTGAGGCGCTGTGGCTCAACCCCTCACCGGAGGGATCGTCTGTTTCTGTATCTATCTTTGGGGTTACAGCATCGTCCACTGGGGAGTGGGGGAAAGAAATCGCCGGGCGAACCTTTTCCCATTCAGAGGTTTGAGGGGGTGTCAAGCGCTCGTCAGACAAGGGGCGCGATGTGGTAGGTGTTGACGATCCAGTAAAAGCAGGGTGGGGGCGCTCGGAAGCGGGAACATTGAGTCCGGAAGAGCGAGGAAATTTTCCTTCCTCCGTCCACCGTTCGCCGTCCTCAATTCTCTGTCTAGACTGACTTAGAGACAAACTTCGCGCTTGTAGATCGGAATCATACCGTTGCATCATGGTTCAGGATAAATTCAGCTGGGACGAGAAACAAGCATCCATCAAAGCCGCAGAGCGAATTGACCGACCAAAGTGATACTGGACGTACTGACGTAAGAGTTGCTCTACTGAAACCCAAGCGGCGTCTTCGGAAGGATGAGGGATGAGGGATGTTGGATGAATTAATTCTTCATTGCTCTTTCTGCTCTGGGGTAGCTCTGGCTGAGCCAGCTGCTGTAGCAGCGCCAGCTCGACGGCGTTCAGTTTGGTGTTCAGCATCAGGGGTGTTTGTGGATGAACAACCGTTTGGTAGTTCCCACTGGGTTCCTCTGGTATTGTGCCTTGATCTTGAGGTGAAAAGCCGATGGCTGTAGGCGAGAATTTCTCTACTGCCAAATTGCCTTTTGCTGTACTACCAGAAGTGCGCGATCGCGCTTCGGCTTGCAGGCGTTCTAATGCTGGTAAACTCACCGTTCCACCGGCAGCAGTACTAAACCCAACCCGCCAGTCTGGATCGGTAAATTCCGGCATCAGGGGATGCCGCGAGACACAACAATGTTGAACCTGAGGCGCAACGCCAGCCAAAGCCATCAGGTGAAACACGCCGTGGGTTAAGTGAGCTAAAACCAGAGCAGCGCTGTTGGCAGGCAATCGCTCTAACCGATGCAGATGTTCGTTGAGCAACTCATACAGTTCCATTTGCGGCTGGTCGCTCAACGCCTGACAGAGAACCACTTCCGCCAGGTATTGGCTGGCTGTCAGTTTTTGGAGATCCTGACTTAAGCCGGGGTAAGATTCTAGCGTCTCTGCTTGAGTAATTTTATCGAGCGATCGCCCTTTGGCAATCAGTAGCTCATTCACTACAAACAAAGCACTCCTTCCACCTAGCTTTGAGTGGTGCTTGCGTGCCCCCGGTGCCACAGCCCGAATCAAACCAAATTCAGTCGTCAAAATCGTTAGCAGCCGGTCAGACTCGCCCAGCGCCATACTCTTTAGATTGATTCCGGTTGCTTTGTAAGTTCGACTCATGACGTAGGGTAATTGGTCAAGAGGTGATGGGTAATTGGTCAAGAGGTAATTGGTCAAGAGTTAGCGACTCATTCCCGATTACCCATTACCGATTCCCCTTTCCCTCCTTCTCCAGCGTATCGCGCTGACGAAGCAGATCGGGACCGTGCGACGTGCCTAACCGCGTCGCTCCTGCCATGATTAACTCCAAGGCTTGCTCAGGGGTTCGGATTCCCCCCGATGCTTTAATGCCCACCCGTTCTCGTGCTACTTCTTTCAAAAGTTGGATATCCGCTACTGTGGCACCCCCAAACAAACCAGTGCTGGTTTTTAAAAATGCCACTCCTGCATCCATACATATTTCCGCTGCCAGTCGTTTCTCTGCATCTGTCAGGCGGGTGGTTTCCAAAATTGCCTTGACGATTTGATCCGTTTCACAAATTTCCGCAATTTCCCGATGTAGTTCCTCAGTCTTCCCAATTTTCAACCAACCCTGGTTGATGACAACATCCAATTCCACCGCCCCATTTTCGACGGCTTCTTGGGCTTCGTAGAGCTTAACCGCCGATGTTGTCGCTCCAGAGGGAAAACCGATGACTGTACAGACTTTCGGCTGTTTGCCTTTGAGAAGCTCAGCCGCTTGCCGCACGTATGCCGGATAGACGCACACTGCCGCGAACTGAAACCTGTCAGCCTCTTCACACCACTGCTTAACCTGCTCTGGAGTTGCCGTTGGATTTAGCAGCGCATGATCGATCAATGGAGCAATATCAATATTTGGCTGAGTGACAGCCATTGCTTCTCCTCTCGCTCACCTTACCTATTGTTAAGTTTTATCAGATATTTAAGCAAAATTAAACAAAAGATCGCGGAATCTTTACAGGTTAGTCTGTAGCTTTGACCTTTAATGTAGAAAGATTATATACTTTGAGTCTTAGCTTATTTGAAGGAATTTTGGAACCTTGTCCCGATAATAAGGCAGTTAAGTTTAAAGTGTAAGCTTTAGAGCGATCGCTTTTTGTAACATACTCTAGCTTCAGTTTGATGCAGGTGAGGATAGGGAAGCGATCGCTCTTTATCTTGATTGACGCTAGTTAATCTAAACAGCTTATTTCTTCGGTGTCTTTGCTCCCTCAAATGGCGTGTATTTACCCCCCAAAGCTTCCACAATAGTGCGGGTATTCGCAACCATCATATTAATATAAGAATCTCCATCGCTACCAGCAGCACCAATCGAGTCAGAATAGAGTTGGCGTGGGGCTAATTTTACTCCAGATTCCTCTGCTACCGTCTTAATCAAAGCTGGGTTAATCGTTGTTTCTGCAAAAATCGCCGGTACAGTTGCCGCCTTCACAGATTCTACTAATCGCTGTACTGTTTGGGCACTGGGTTGTTCTTCCGTACTGATGCCAATCAAAGTGCCAGCAACGGGAATGCTGTAGGCACGAGCATAATATTGAAAAGCGTCGTGGGTTGTTACTAATTTGCGCTTATTTTCTGGGATAGTTTTAATTTCCTGGGTAATCCAACCATCCAGTTGTTTTAATTCACCCGTTAGCTGTGCCGCATTCTGAGTAAATTTCTCTCTGTCTTCGGGTAATAGCTCAATCAAGGCGTCACGAATGGCATCTACCATTTGAATGACATTATCAACATCGCCCCAAACATGGGGATCTGGCACCACTTCTCTGCCTTTATCCAGTTGCAAAGGCTTCACGGCTTCCCCCACAGCAACTTTGCGAATCTCGCCGCCGGTTGCGTTCATCAGCTTAATCAGCCCTGGTTCGAGGTTGTAGCCGTTATACAGAATCAGGTTCGCTTTCTCCAAAGCCTGACTATCTTGGGGCACAGGTTCATAAACGTGGGGATCAGTTCCCGGTTTGAGGATTCCTTGGAGCTGAATTTCGTCTCCCGCCACCTTTGCAGCCAAGTCTTCAATGATGGTACTGGTGGCAACTACATTAGGTTTGCCGTTGGCAATTGGATTCGCACGATTTGAGTTTGGCTGGGTACAGCTGAATAAGGCAAAAGGCAAGAGTATTCCCAGGCAAAGGCTAGAAACCAGAGCTAGAGGATTCCCAGATTTTGCTTGGGAACCAGGGCAAAAATAACTTTCTTTTGCCTTTCGGTAGAGTCTAGGGTGCTGTACCATCAATTTCACCTATCTTTCAGATTATTTCTCTTTATAGATGTTTTCATATTCTTTTCATTATTAGAGTAATCTAAAAAGAAAGCAAGATAAAACCACCCTATGAATACTGCCACCTTCTCCCCTGATACTGATTGGGCAAAAATGGTTTGCCATCTGACAGCCGCCCCGCTAGACGCATCTGCAACGATTAACATCAGCCAGGTGGGAGTGCAGTACCGCACGGTTGAGGCGCTACGGAATGTCAGTTGTGTGGTGGCACCGGGACGTTTAACAGGGATTATTGGTCCCAATGGTGCCGGAAAGAGTACCTTGATGAAGGCGATGCTGGGGTTGATTCCCGTGGCGGGTGGCACGGTGCTGTATGGCGATAAACCTTTGATGGAGCAACGGGAACGGGTGGCGTATGTGCCGCAGCGATCGCAAATTGACTGGACTTATCCCGCGACCGTTTGGGATGCGGTAATGATGGGGCGTGTCAAGAAAACTGGCTGGTTTCGTCGCTTCTCATCTGTGAGCCGACGAGTGGCGGCAGATGCCCTGGATCGGGTGGGAATGAGCGATTACCGCGATCGCCCCATTGGACAACTCTCTGGAGGACAGCAGCAGCGGGTATTTTTAGCCAGGGCTTTGGCGCAGCAGGCAGAGGTTTTCTGCTTTGATGAGCCGTTTGCCGGGATCGATCAGAAAACCCAAGCGATTATTTTTGACATTTTCCACGAACTCGCCGACGCTGGGAAAACAGTTCTTGTCGTCAACCACGACTTGGGAGCATCTATCACCCACTTTGATGACTTAATTTTATTGAATACTGAGTTAATTGCCTCCGGTTCGCGCCAAGAGGTGCTGAGTCAGGAAAATCTGTATCGTGCCTATAGTGGACAGGTGATGTTCTTTACAGATGCAGCTGCGTAGAGGCGGTTTTGAGCAAATTATCTATCCGCCTAGAAATATATTGAATCAACCCGCCCGGAGTGAGTTTTAAATTAAAGAAATCACTTCTCACTCGTCCTTCTTAAACTTTGTATCCTTTGCGCCTGGAGCGGTTAGAATCCTCTAAATTTTTATGTTAGAAGTGTTGATTGAGCCGTTGCAGTACGGCTTTATGCAGCGATCGCTGATTATTGCCATTCTCGTCGGTTTGCTGTGCGCTGTTGTCGGCAGCTACCTGATGGTGCAACGGCTGGCATTGCTGGGAGATGCCATCAGCCACTCGGTTTTGCCGGGGTTAGCGATCGCGTTTATGGTGGGAGCTAATATCTTTGTCGGGGCATTTATCGCCGGGGTTTTGAGTACAATGGCGATCGCTTGGATCAGGACGCGATCGCCAATTAAAGAAGATGCTGCAATGGGTATCGTTTTCTCCGCCTTTTTTGCCCTCGGCGTTACCCTAATTACCACGATCCAAAAAGATAACAAAATCGACCTCAATCACTTCTTATTCGGCAATATTCTGGGTGTTACCGTTGAAGAAGTCCGCGACACCGCCATCATTGCCGCAATTGTCCTATTGGTGGTCGTGCTACTGTACAAAGAATTATTGTTTTATACCTTCGATCCACTGGGAGCGCAAGCAGCTGGATTGCCTACCAACTTGCTCAATTTTGGCTTAATGCTGCTGATTGCCTTAACAATTGTTGCCAGCATGAAAGCCGTGGGTGTCATCCTAGTGCTATCGCTGCTAATTACACCAGGAGCAACCGCCTATTTATTAGTGAAGCGGCTGCACAATGTAATGATAGTTGGGGCAGGAATTGGCATTATTTCCAGCATCAGCGGGATGTATCTCAGTTATTACCAGAATCTGCCTTCTGGCCCAGCGATTGTATTAGTTGTATCGGGATTATTTGTTTTAGCTTTATTATTCAGCCCCAGCTACGGAATCTTCACTAATAAACAATCGGATTTTGGGCAAATCCCGCCATTTTGGCGAGAGTTGAAACAGCTGATGAGATCGCGCTTGTAAGACGTAGAGATATCCAAATCAAGTCAATATTTTTTGTCCAAAAACTTCTTGGATGTCTCTACCTGCTCCTGTGCTACCTGGAGGAACTCCTTGTACGAGAGTGCGATCGCCTACAATTCTCAAACCGTCTTAAAAATATCTCTTTACTATATATAGCTCGATAAGTCAAGGTTAAGTTGAAAAAGTTTATCTATGACTTGTGGGGCGATACTGTGAAATCGATACTGTACGAGCATTCCTTGTGGATAACCCTACAGTATCGACTAAGCCTGGGGACGAGAATCTAGATGCTCTTCAGTTCGGTTTATCCCTTTGCAGAGCTTGACTTTTCTGGCGTTCCACTGCTGTGGTGGTCAGTTTTGCCATTTTTGCGATCGGTATGTCCATTGCCGTTACGCGGCAGAATCACTCCATAACCACCGTGGTTGCGCTCATAAATGACGTTAATCTCACCGCTTTCGGCATTGCGGAACATATAGAAGTCATGATCCACCAGTTGCAACTGTTCCAAGGCTTCGTCCATCGTCATTGGCGGCATCGCGAAGTATTTGGTACGCACCACTTCTGAGGGGAGTTCGGGGGTGCGCGAACCAATCAGATCCTCTGCCACTGGCTCTGGTTCTACCACGATGCCAGTCTTGAGCTGAGCTTGGGTCTTCTGATCCAGACGTTTTTCTTTATATTTCCGCAGTTTTCGAGCAATTTTATCTGCAACCAGGTCAATGCTCGCGTAGAGACTCTCGCTGCTCTCTTCAGCGCGGATCACTGTACCATTGGCAAAGATAGTCACTTCAGCCGCTTGTTTTGGATTTATCCGGGGATTGCGAGCCACACTAAGATGCACGTCTACTTCGCTCGTCAAACTCTGAAAGTGGCTGACTGCCTTTTCAATTTTTTGATTTACATACTCACGAATCGCGTCGGTAATTTCAATGTTTTTGCCGTGGATAACAAGCTTCATACCGGATACTCCATGCTGTACCGTTGTGATAATTCAGAAAGCCCACAAGAATTGCGACTTTCTCAGTAGCAATCACGTGCCCGTTTTTTGGTGTAAGCAAACGTTGAACGGAGCCAAAACTTTGAGAGATACAAATTTTTTCCCGATTTCACACTGTTGCTAGGATGTTCTTGCTTGCAGCCCCCTCAGCTAGAGGAGTTGCCAGCAGAGCGATCGCACGAGTAGCAACTGCCGATGTTCACAGTTTAGGTTTCCTAGGGTGCTATTTAACCGAATGTACGTTCCCCAGCTTGGTTGCGATCGCCAAGTCTAATTTTGGGGTGGTTTTGAAGAGGCGTCCTCCCTCAACACTTGAGGTTATAACTTCAACACTAGCACTTTGTATTCTAGAGAACTTCTGCCTTTGACTTCTCTTCAGAATCCTTTGCATCTTTTGACATTTCTTGATTCCAGCAGATTAATTATGCAGAAAATATAAGTCAAATTACTGTTGATTTTTGCCATGATTTTAAGTAAGTCTGAAGATTCTGTCGGGAATGCCTCTGAGCAACTGCGCCAACTCTGGCTATACAATCGGGGGCGGATGCCCTATTCGGCAGCTTGGGATTGGCAGCGATCGCTGGTTTCCGAACGCATCAACGACCCTAGTATGGCTGACGCCCTGATTTTGCTAGAGCATCCGCCGGTTTACACGCTCGGACAGGGAGCCAGTCTGGAATTTCTTAAATTTGACCCCGCAGCGACCGACTGGGAGGTTTTCCGAGTGGAACGAGGGGGTGAGGTGACATACCACTGTCCGGGTCAGCTGGTGGGCTACCCAATTCTCAATCTGCGCTATTACCGGCAAGATTTGCACTGGTACTTGCGACAGTTGGAAGAGGTATTGATTCGGGTGCTGGATGTTTACGGGTTAAAGGGCGATCGCGTTGCCGGAATGACTGGCGTTTGGCTGCAAGGCTGTAAGGTGGCAGCGATTGGCATTAAGGTCAGCAAGTGGATTACCATGCACGGCTTTGCCTTAAATGTTTGTCCCGATCTCAGCGGATTTGAGCGCATTATCCCCTGCGGCATTGCCGATAAGTCGGTTGGCAGTCTCGCCCAGTTCGTTCCCGGAATTGACTTGCACCAGGTGCGCCAAGAAGTGGCGAAAGCCTTTGCGAAAGTTTTCCGCGTTCAGCTAATTGTGCAAAATTGCTAATTGTTTATTGTGACCATTAGCCATTAGTTATAGCCATTAGTTGTAGGTTGGGTTGAGGAACGAAACCTAACACGCATAAGCATTTGTTGGGTTTCGTTCCTCAACCCAACCTACGCAGATTTTGGATTTTTAGCTTTTGCGGAAATTTTCCATTCTTCCATTAGCCCTTATTGAGCGTGTTAACCTGCAAAAAACTATCCAAGTCAGCGTAGGAGCCTGCATAGGTCACAGTGGGCACTTCATAGCCCTTTAGATTGACGATATATTGCTTAAAACCAGTCTCTTGTTTTGCCAAAGAGATGAGATATTCGTGAGTGGTTTCTCCCACAGCAATATCCAGACCCAGTTGCTTGGTGGCAGATTCCAGACGAAATGCCGCATTCACCGTATCCCCAATCGCGGTGTAATCGGGGCGATCGCCACTGCCCGTGTTACCAACCATTGCAAAACCCGTATTAATTCCTGCCCCAATTCGCAGCGGAAAGGGCACGGGATATTTATTACTCAAGTCCATTGTGATTTTATGGAGGTCGCTCACCGCTTGACAAATGTTGAGCATATCCTCCTCGGTCACTCCTTGGGGGCCATGAAACCAAATCGCCATGACCGCATCGCCAATATATTTATCAACCCAGCTGCCATACTGTCGGATGATATTTCCTGCATGACGGAACCAGGTGCCAATCACCGCCGATAATATCTTTTCATCCAGTTGCCGGGTGAGTACCGTGAAGTCGCGGATGTCTACCACCATGACTGACATCAGGCGGCGTACGTGCAAAGTTGAAGTCAGCGTATCCTTGTCCCCACTTGGCAATGGCTCATTGTTGCGGTTGGCAGTGGGACAGTGAAACTCTAGATCCGTCTGACCAAAGGTGAGGCGATCGCCATTGCGTAAAGTAACCGGAATACTGACTCGTCTGCCATTGACAAAGGAGCCGTTGCGACTTCCTAAGTCAATTAGGTAGAACTCGCCGGTTTCGGTACACTGCAACATTGCATGGTTGCGAGAAATCCAACGATCTGGCAACACAAAATTGTTGTCGTCACTGCGACCAACTGTCCAGCAGTTACTACTCACCAAGGGGAGATAGCGATTGCCGGACTCGGTACGAAGGAGCAAGTAAGGAGTGGGTCGCAAAGTCACCACAGGCTAGAGAAGCGACGACGCATCGTATGAAGTGGTTAAATTTTAGCTTTCTTCTGGAAGCTCTGATGGGTAATTTGGGAACCTTGGTGGCTAGATGTCCCTACACCAATAAATTTTTCAGGGGACACTTTCAGATATTTTCAAGCCATAGTAGCAGCCAGCCAAAACAGACCGTCTACCAAAATTGTACTCAAAACGGCTCCACCAAACGCCCACCAATGCAGCTGGCGCGATCGCAATGGTACCAGACCAACACCTAGTAGGACTGCCAGAAGCACGATTGCCCAACTTGTTCCCCAGGGGGTGCTAACTTGGGCGATCGCACTTTGAAAAACCAATGATGCCTCGCTTGGTGCAACTTGCATGACGGTTCGCCAGTGTGGAATCAAACCAGCTAAGTAGAAGTATATATCTGTTACTGCCGTGCCAAACAGGGAGCCAAGATAAAATAGGTTGCCGACTAGACCCCAACGACGCCCCAAACACCATAAGGCAAACGGTAAACCAATTGCTTCCACCGGCAAGTGGATCGTGGGTTCCCAACGCATCCAGCCCCAATAAATCGAGCCTGCCAACCAACTCCAGCTAAATCCCAGCAGCAAATCTCCCCACACATGAGTCGCAGGACGCCGTCTGAGAACCACACTCAGCCAAACCCACCCGGCTGTCATCACTAAACTCAGTTCTGGCAGCAGCCGCACTAAAGGGGCTTGCACAAACACTGGCACTGACACCAGAAAAGACGCAGCTGCGAAAACTAACCAAGCTTGACGGGTGCCAATTCCCCAATCAAAAAGCCCCAACAGAGTTTTACTTGGCTTTTGGAGATTACCAGGGACAGAAGAAGATGAGTTAGAAAACCAGGTATCGTTAAACAAGATTTTGTTAATATTCTTTACTTTAGTTTACATCTTTCAAGATATCACAAGAAAAATGCCCTAGGGGGGGATATGGGAATCTTAGCTGAGTTTTATTGAGCAAGACAAGTAGCTTTTAGGAGTGCGGGGGTGAGAAAATTTGTTGGAATTTGGGGTAGACTCGGCGCTGAGAGTAGGAGATTTCGTAAAAAATGCCGTCTCATGTGTAGTGGCGCAAGATGCCTCTGCTGGTGACTCTCCAAGAAGAAAGGCTGACTTGTCTGCAATGCTGCTTACTAGAGGATTTCATGGCTGTATCAAAACGGAAAATGTTCGCGCTTTTAGGTGCTGGTGCTGCGTTGACTTTCCCCTTAGAAGCGATGATGGTAAGGGCGCAAGACGTGGCACCCGTCGCCGCAACGACACCCCAGATGAATATCTTTCAATCGGTGGTTCTGGGCGTGGTGCAAGGGCTGACTGAGTTCCTGCCCATTAGTAGTACGGCGCATTTGAAGGTGGTGCCGGTGGCGCTGGGATGGGGCGATCCAGGGGTTGCCTTTACCGCCGTGATTCAGCTGGGCAGTATTGCCGCAGTGCTGTGGTATTTCTGGGGGGATCTGAGGCAAATCACGACGGGTGCCCTCAAAGCGATCGCCCACAAGAATTACGAATCCAACGACTTCCGCATGGCACTGGGGATCGTTTTGGGAACGTTACCCATCCTCTTTTTTGGACTGCTGATCAAAAAGTTTATTCCCGACTTTGACAACTCCCCGTTGCGGAGTATGGCAGCGATCGCTATTGCCTCTATTTTCATGGCTTTATTGTTGGGCATTGCAGAGCGCATTGGGAATAAAAAGCGTAACTTTGAGCAATTAACACTTCGGGATGGCATTTTGATGGGCTTGGCGCAGGCTTTGGCGCTAATTCCCGGCGTTTCTCGCTCCGGCTCCACCCTGACTGCTGGACTATTTATGGATTTAGAACGGGCAACTGCTGCACGCTTTTCTTTTTTATTGGGAATACCAGCAATTACTTTAGCGGGGTTAGTGGAATTAAAAGATGTTTTAGAAACAGGGTTGGGAGATGCTGGGTTGCTTCCTCTGGTGGCAGGAGTCATCTCAGCTGCGGTATTTTCGTATCTAGCGATCGCATGGCTGCTGCGCTTCCTGCAAACCCAGAGTACCTGGGTATTTATTTGGTATCGGTTAGCATTTGGGATAGCTATCTTGGGCGCGCTCTTCGTCAAACTAATACCTAATGTCTAATTACTTTTTCCTCTGCGCCTGAAGCGGTTCGTTTCCTCCTAGTTTTATGAGCGATTCTATTCGTCCAGCCTTAATTACCCAGGTTCTCCCCGACTCCATTGCCGCCGAAGTCGGTTTTGAACCGGGAGACGCAATTGTTTCCATCAACGGGATGCGCCCTCGTGACCTCATCGACTACCAGTTTTTGTGTGCTGATGAAGTGCTGGAACTGGAAGTTTTAGATACTGCTGGGAAAAGCCACTCGGTGGAAATTGAGAAAGACTACGACGATGACTTGGGGTTGGAATTTGAAACTGCCCTATTTGATGGCTTAATTCAGTGCAATAACCGCTGTCCTTTTTGCTTCATCGACCAACAGCCACCCGGTAAAAGGCGATCGCTTTATCTCAAAGATGACGACTACCGCCTCAGCTTTCTCTATGGCTCATACTTAACTCTGACCAATCTCACCCAACGGGAATGGGACAGGATTGAGCAGATGCGCCTATCTCCCCTCTATGTTTCCATCCACGCTACCGAACCAGAAGTACGCAGCCGCCTGCTAAAAAATCTCCGCGCTGGTCAGATTTTGCAGCAACTGCGGTGGTTTCAAGAACGGCGTCTGCAAATCCATGCCCAGGTTGTTCTCTGTCCCGGCATTAACGATGGCGATCGCCTTGATACCACTCTGGGGGATTTAGCATCTTTTCACAAGGGAGATATCCCGGCTGTCGCCTCCGTGGCAGTGGTTCCGGTCGGTTTGACACGTTTCCGTCCAACCGAAGACGAACTAACCCCAGTGACCCCCCAGAAAGCCGCTGAAGTGATTTTGCAAGTTCAGGCGCTCCAGGAGAAATTCCGCAACCAGATGGGATCTACTTTCGCCTGGTTAGCCGATGAGTGGTTTTTAATTGCTGGGCAAGAATTACCGCCAGAATCAGACTACGAAGACTATCCTCAAATTGGCAATGGGGTTGGTTCGATTCGCCAGTTCCTTAAGGAATTTCAGCAGGTGCAAGAGAAAAAACTGCCGCGACGTTTAAAGACACCCCGGAAATTAACTTGGGTAGTGGGTAATGCCGTGGAAAAAGCCTTTGAACCCATCGTGCAATGCCTCAATCAAGTGGAAGGATTGCAAGTAAATCTGGCGGCGTTGCGTAGCGAATACTGGGGACAAGAGATTAGCGTCACCGGCTTGTTAACGGGTCAAGATTTGCTGAAATTAAAGGGAAGAGATTTGGGCGATCGCATTCTTCTCCCCTCAGTCATGCTAAAACACGGCGATTCTTGCTTCTTGGATGACATGACTGTGGAACAACTCGCCACTGAGTTGAGTACACCAATCTTGCCCATCAACGGCATCGAAGAACTCATCGACGCCTGCATTCACTGAATCCTTCATGTTCAGGATAAGTCTGGAATTCCTCGTTTTTAAACTGAGGATGGACTCGCCGCACATCACCACATAGTAAGGGCAACCACAGGGGGATTGAACCCGAAAAAATGCTATATGTATAAGCTTTGCGTAAGTCCTGTTCTTACAAAAGTCGAATTAACCCCCACAGTCCCCGAAACAGGGGGAGAAAATCTTACTCCCTCTCCGTTTCGGGGAGGGTTGGGGAGGGGTTCTGGGTATTTTTGCAGGTCTATTCTGCGGTAACTGAAGTCCCGATAGCAGGCTGAGGCAGCATTTTTTCATACAAATCGAGCAAAAGCCTTTCCTTGAGATCCCAATCAAAGACTTCCTGCACCCGCTTTTGTCCTGCTTGTCCCATTCGCACCCGTAACGCTGGATCTTCAGCTAAACGAGTCATCGCCGCAGCTACGTCGCGTGCTACTTGTTCGGGATCTATCGCAGCCACCTTAATCCCAGTTTCCTCCGTTACCTGTACCGCTGGTCCTCCCAAATCCAAGCAAATGACTGGACGCCCCGCCGCCATCATTTCCGCACAGACAAACCCCCCAGATTCGTGCAGACTGGGGTGAACGAGGACGTGGCAATGCCCAATTTTAGATAGGGTTTCCTGGCGCGGTAAAGCGCCCCAGAAGCGAACTTTATCCGCCACTCCCAGGGAGTGAGCGATCGCTTCCAATTGTTGCCGTTCCCGTCCATCTCCCACAATCCAGTATTCTGCTTTGGGAATTTGAGCCAAAGCAAAAGCTCGAATCCCCAGATGGACTCCTTTCCAGTGGATGAGGCGACCCACGGTAATAAACCGTATTGGACTATCATCAGGCAGAATATGGTGCGCCAATTGACTAATTTCTTCTTTAGATAAACCCACTTGCGAAGCGATTTGGACATTTTTTACTCCAAGCGATCGCAACCGTTCTGCTGTCTCCTGAGTGGTTGCTAATCCCACACAACTTCGCTTTGCTGTCAGTCGCACAAACGGATCTTGCTCACCCACCGATTGAGCCAAGTTTCGCAGCAATTCGTAAACCTTGCCACGCCGACTAAAATCTTTCCAGAAAGCTTTTGGAGCCGATTCAGCGCCTCCGACAGGTCCCCAAATAAAGGGAACTGGCAACAGTACTAAAAAGCTAGGAGACCAGTGTTTCACATAAGTGACATGACGCACCAAGTCAAAGCCAATCTCCCGATGTAGCTGCCTTGCCAGAAAATAAGCTTGTATTTGCCAAAGGTAGTAATGAAATTGCACCAACCCTTGCTTATTCCGCCAATCTTCCGTCCAATTAAACGGATCGAAATAAACAAAGTGCAAGTTGGGAACCGGGTGACGATCTAGCTCTGTCTCAATTGCTGCACGATAACCAATTCGAGTTAACACCCAAACTTCGTGATGATTCGCTACTTGCCGAACCGTATTCCAGCCTACCCCTTCCTCAGAGCCGCACCCAGGCTCGCAAGCGTATGCGGACAGAAGGATTTTCATAGGCTTTTTACCTCTTATAAAATTAGCAACTTTCCCTATCTATAGTTCCCACCCACTTTCAAAATTACCCACTTTTCCAAAATTATTTTTCTGGTTCCCCGCCTAAGCTGGGAAACGCAATTTTAGAGACTCTGCCTTAATTCAATATCGTTCGGCATTTATTTGACTTTTTTGTAAAACATTCATTGCTACTTCTGCCATTGATTTTGCTGCTGTCTCTGGAGTGTACTGTCCTATCAATTGCTTGGATTTTTCTCCCATTGAAGCAATCAAATTTGGATTATCTATAAAACGGCGCATCCCTTCAGCAATTTCTTCTGGATTTTGCGGATCGAACAAATACCCATTCTCTCCTTCTATCACCATTTCATAAGCGCCTGCACCTTTAGAACACAATATGGGTTTGCCAAATACCATCGCCTCCAGCACCACCATTCCCCAGACATCTTCAAAGGTAGGAAAAACAAAGACATCGGCATTCTGAAAATATGCCCCTAGTTGCCCGTAATCCACCCATCCCGTCCACGTAACCAGCTCTGTCAAATTGTTGTCTTTAACAAAAACTTCCAGCTCCTCGCGTTGCGCTCCATCCCCAATAATCAGCAGCGAATAATTAGAATATCCCTGACTTTGAAGCAGAGAACACGCCTCCAACAACGGCTTTATCCCTTTCCTAGAAATTACTTGTCCGACAAATAGAAAAACCGGACGTTTTAACTCTAATTCACTAGGTTTAGCAGCTTCAAGACGTTCCCGCAAAGCTTGCGGTTCAGGCACTAGATAAGTTTTAGTAAAAATTTTACTTTTATCCGCTCCAATTGCCTCATAAAGATACTTTTTGCCATCATTACTATTGGCAATAAAAGCATCTGTAAATTGAACCATTAAACGACGCGACAAGGTACGAAGTTTAGAATCTTCAAAGTTCGTATTAGGTGAACTGCCATCATAAATAATTACAACTTTCCAACCTCCTAACGGTTTGAAAAGCAGTGCCAAAACAGTCCATATAGAGAAAGCACTGGCGAAGACAACATGAGGCTTAAACTCAAGTAACTCATTCACAATCTTCGGTGAAGCTACCATAAAACCGCGACCATAGCCACCCGATACTTGAGTTGCTTCTACAAATTTAAATTTTCCTACAAGTTTAACCGCAGAAGCTCCAGGAGCGTCAGCATCGAATTTCGGCCAAAGACAGCCAGTATAAAAAATTGTATTTTTACATATTTTCGTAAGTTCGTACAAAACAGGTCGCCAATAAGAGCCAAATTCGACTGAGGGAATCACAATGGCGATGCGGAGAGCGTCTATCTTTAATTTTTTGCCGTCAGAATGTCTAACTTTCATGTTCCCACCTGTCCCCGTTTGATAAAGCTTGAAAAAAGCAATTTTCTATACGGTAGCAACCAATAAATAGGCCATAAAATCCCAGCATGGCGCTGAGCAAATAACTTCCGTTCTTGGAATGTGAAATTTTTAGGTTGTTCTGCCTTTTGCCATCGTTCGCGAATCGGCAAATTAGAATCCATCCAGTTCGCGTATAAAGGGTTTCCCGAACAGGTTCCGATGTAGCTCGGAGCTAGCCAAACTGTATATCCTTTGCGTCTCGCGCGTAACCCATAATCAAAGTCTCCCGCATAATGCTTGAAGTCAGGATCTAAATTTCCGATTGCTTGGAATATTTCTTTAGGAATCAATACACAATTTCCATGCATGGTGTCACATCGTATAGCTTTTTCGCCCGGTTCTAGCCAGCGAAATTTGAAGGGATGCCACCACGTACTTCTCACGACGCCGCCATAAGAAACCGTATTCGTATCTGGATCGCAAGTCGCCCCTGCTACAATGGCTGCATCTCCTTTCGAGGCTAAAAGATGAGAGGTTGTCAGCAAATTACTTAAAGCTTCTGGGTAAATCAGCGTGTCATCATTCAGCCAGAGATGGTAGTCATGAGGGTGCTTGATGGCTTCAGAAAATGCCACCCGCATTCCTCCATTCCAGAATAAATTTCCATCTCCCTGGATAATCTTTACTTGAGGATAGTTTTGGTTGACGGCTGCTGCTGTACCGTCACTGCTGCCATCATCTACAAGATATATGCAAAGATTAACGTCAGTTGGGAGTACCTGGTTAAAAAGTGCCTGTAGACTTGCTAAGGTCTTTTGCTTTCGGTTATAGCAAGTGATAAGAACGGCTATGCTAGTATTTCCCATCAGCGCCTCAAATTATTAAAATGAATGTAAGTTATCATAATAGCTATGTTATCCCTAAAATTGGGAACGATGGGGAACATTGACAGCGAAGCAAGGTAATCGATTTTTTAATTAACATATATTTTATAATTTAACAAAGTCTGTATTCATTATTTTTACAAATTAAAGAATCTTTTCAATATTCTTGCTATCAATTTTTATTAAGCTAGATTAAAGGTGCTTAATTCACTTTCTGAGGTTAACAATATGTCTGCAACAATGAAATTAAATTTAGGCTCTTTTGACCGAATCTTCTCCGGCTGGATCAATACTGATATTACTCCTCACATTTGGGTTTCAAAAATCCCCTTTTTACCCGATATTATGTATAAAATGGGGAAGCTCGATCGAGAACGATATGAGGAGCATCAAAAAGGTATTTTTCGTCAGCTTACATATCTGGATCTGACTAAAAAATTTCCCTGGCCCGATAATAGCGTCGATGCAGCATATACCTCTCATGTACTAGAGCATTTATACCTTGAAGGTGCCTTGAATTGTATCTCGGAAGTTTATCGAGTTCTCAAGCCAGGTGGAATGTTTCGGGTGGCAATTCCAGACCTCGATCAATTAATAAAGAGTTACGATTCTAGCTGTCCCGAAGTATTTCTGACAGAATTTTTAGAGGCAACGCAGACGTTAGAAAAAAATCGTCACCACTGGCACTATAACGAAAATTCGTTGCGAAAAATCCTCTTAGATACTGGATTTCGGGAAGTGGTTAGATGCAACTATCGAGACAGTCAAATAGCAGGTATTGCAGAACGAGAAGAACGCCCAGAATCCCTATTTATGGAATGTATTAAATAATAATTAAAACCAATAGGGTGGGCAATGCTCACCCGAAAATTTTATATCTATGGAACATAAGTGGAGGGGAAGAGAGGGATAAGATGATAAAGCCCCGTATAAGTCTGAAACCCCGTGTTTAAACCTATATAATAGGAAGGAAGAATAACATTCACGAGGGCAATATAAAACAATATACGATGCCCCGGAAAAACTTTCTCTTCCCGAATTAGGATAGCAAAAGCGATTAACATTCCAAAGAAGCCATAGCCTACATTTCTGCTAGTATCTACAATCAAAAACATTGTAGAAATAGGGAATGCAATGATACTAGCGATCGCGCCTACCAAAAGTGTCTCGCCCTGACGCCAAAGTATCCACAAGATATAGAGGGTAATAATCCACAATAGCTTGTAGGAGAAGAAAAAGCCTGCTAACCCCAACATTGGGTTTTCAGCTAAATACTGCAATGCCGTCTTATTCTCCAGTATCAAGTGTGCCTTTACTGGACTATCCAGAGAAAATCCACTGCCAGCAAACCAGATAAAACAGTAAATGGGGACTAAAGATAAAGCGGTTAATACTTCTCGTCTGGGAAAACAGAAGATAACAATTGGGATGAAGACAAAAGCACTGGCTTCATGTGTCGCCAAGGCAAAAGCAAGAGTTGCGAGTCTTCCCTGCCGAGTCATAGGAATACAAGCTGGAAGTAATAGCAGACTAAAAAATAGCTGATCTACATAACCCGGAAATTGACAATTAAAAATTAAATAACTACTGGTTGCAATTGAAAGGTAATATAAACCAAGTTTTTGATAATTTATCGATTTTGATTCAATTTCTTGTTGTCCCTCCTCAGTCTCCTTTGAACCAAAAATTTTAGACTCGATAAATGTTAAGCTCAAGAAGATTAAAAGATAGGTACAGGCTAGAGAAAAAATGTAATATAGGAACGGCCCACTCATGTGAATAAAGTTAGCGATCGCTAGCATAAACAAGCGTCGATAGTACCAGTCAGCATTTTGGCTAAAAGGCTCTAAACTCCTAATGGCATACTCTAAACCCATTACACCTGGACCTAAAGGATAGCGAAAAGGAACGATGAGTAAAGATATAATTGCGAAGATGGCTAGGGACGCGATCGCTCTCCTTTTAAATCCAGCTTCAAATAGTGAATAGCGCGACTTAATAATCGATATTAAGATTGGGTATGCAATTACTAAAGTCGCTATAAAAAAGAGAAATCCTTTGATAGGGATTATGCCGTAGATAGTAGTAATCTCGGCTAGTTGCTGCGGAGCATTTCCGGCTAAAATTTCTGGGCGAATCAACCCTTGGGTGAAACGACTTTCGATTGCTTGAACAGTTATAGAAACCCAGTCTTGGGGCAGGCGATTGAAGATTGCCTGAAACGCCATGATTATCCTATTTTTCGGCGCATTCGCTACTGCATACAAAGTAGTTACAGCTATCCAGAAAAAGACTGGAGGAATAACATTCTTATCTTTCAGCGTATCAAAGACTACGTAATGTAAGTATTTCTCTGAGCGTTTCAACATCTAAAAAATCCCTAAATAAAATTTGGCTAGTTATACAACGCTGCGTACTATCTCTAAAAAACGTCTACCATATCCTTTGATTTTCTCAACATTATCCTGTTTAGCTAAACTTTCCTTTTCTACATCTGGTCCTGGTGTTAAGGTAGTAAAAGTTTTATCAATGAGTGCTGCTAGCTGTTCCGCATTACTGCGCTCAAAAAAGTGAGAATCAGGAGGATTCTGCTCCAGGTGAACTGGAAAGTCAGAAAGTAACATGGGTTTACCCAGAGAACGTGCGTCCTCTACAACCGTACTCCAACCTTCAAATAAGGAAGGCTGAATTACAGCTAAACACCTCCTCATGAGCTGAATTTGATCTACACGAGGAATTAATCCTAAAAGACGCACTTGTTCGCTAATTCCTAATTCCTCAATTCTTGTCAGGAGGTGATTGTAATAATCAGGATTGCGATAATCAGTAGCACTTCCAGTACAGACAACTGTAGGTGTAAGTCCCTGTTGTTTCAGTAACCCCAAAGCTTCAATTACTACAGCATGATCTTTGTGTTTCCAGAATTGATTACTGACTAGGAAAAAATTATCTGGAAGTTGATAATTTTCTTGAGTTAGTTTGGGATCTAACTCAAACCATTCGGGTGCGGGACAGCTTACGAAGTTCATTACAACACTTCGAGAAGCAGCGTCTGGATAAAGATGTTTAAAGTCTTCCTGCGCCATTTTGCTACTGAGGACGATGATAGGAGCAGCGTGAGCAATTTGTTGCTGATCTCGATTACGTTGAGCGATTTCTTCTTGAGAGAAAAGGTGGGGTAAGTGATAGTGTTGAAAGTCAGGAATCCAACCTCCCCATTGATAAGGTGCGCGGGTTCCTGCTATAGCTGGGTAGAGAAAATTTATTTTTTGAGGATTCAGTAGTTCCAGAGGAATGAAAGAAATACGCTCAGCTAAAAGATTACAAATTTTCAGGTAGGCACGCTGCCACTTGGAAGTAGCATAAATTTCGTTAACGTAACAGCGGGCTGGTTCTATTAAATTTATATCTTTATCGTGAACGGCTATTGTTAGCTTGATATTCGCTTTTTCTATTTCTGGTAAAGTGGCGATCGCGCGAGCTAAATTCTGAATATATAGCACGCCCCCTAGCCAGCCAGAGCCACCCACCATGTTGAGGCAAATATGTAGATTTTTCACCATCCTAAAATCTCAGCTCGACACCATTGAACGTAGACGTTTACACCCCTTTCTATCGTTACTTCAGGGGTAAATCCAATTTTGGCAAGTTTGCTCATATCGGCTTGCCAGTTTATCGGAGTTCCTACAGGAGTATTATTATCAAATCCAACTGGAATATCTTCCCCCAGTTTGGCTAACACTAATGTTGCTAATTCTTTGATTGTTGTTTCGACGCCATTCGCTAGGTTATAAACCTCGGCTTCAAAATTAGCTTTTTCAGAAAGAATATGAAGTGCCCTTGCTACATCTCTACCATGAATAAAGTCGCGGCTTTCGTTGCCAGTTCCTCGTAACTTTAGTGCGGAGTTTGTCAAAGCTTTTTGACACATATCCCAAAGAACTTGCCGCCTCAGTCCTGGTCCATAACCAGAAAAAATGCGTACTATAGCAGTGGGTAAGTTATAAACTTGGAAAAACTCAGCGCAAAGTTGCTCGGACATTAGCTTATGAAAGCCATACGGGGAAATTGGCTTCAAGCTTTGGTTTTCCCGAATGGGTAATGTTTCTGGATTTCCATAGACAGCAGCACTAGAAAGATAGATTAAACGACATTTTGGAACATAAAGACGTAATGTATTTAAAAGGTTGAAAGTGACGGCGACACTGTTGCTGAAATCTGCTGATGGATCGCTAATTGAAAGCTCCACTGATGCTCTTCCAGCGCAGTGAATACAAACTTCCGGTTGCAACTCTTGAACAATTTTTGCTAGCTCGGCAGAAGGCAAATTTAATTGTTGATAGCGAAACAAATCTTGTCTAGGTGCATTCTCTGGAGGACGATTTCCCAACCCTACAACACTCCATCCAGTTTCTGTAAACTGACGAGCAACATATCGCCCGATAAACCCTGTCACACCTGTAATTAGCACGGTTTTCATAAAAATAAAAATTTTAATTTGTTCATAAAATCAGCTATCTCTCTTCTTGGCTTCTGTAGTTTGTCACTCTAAATCTCCGAACAATTTGCTAACAGCGATTGTTGGCATTCTAGTAGCGGGAAAATTTTTCTTTAATATTGCTAAATATTCATCTTCACCAGGAAGATATTGATCGCCATCTTCAGAATAATCTTTAGTCCTTACCCACTCTTGCGATCGCATATCAAATCTTTTAACGATTCGACATGGATTTCCTACTACCACACTGAATGGGGGAATATCACAATTTACTACGGTGCAAGCTCCAATGATTGAGCCGTATCCTACTTTGACCCCTTTCAAAATAGTCACGTCTACACCCAGCCAGCAATTTGTGCCGATATCTATTACTCCATCAGTAGTTGTTGAAGCAGTGTGATAAGGAATAAAGGGAGAAATGTAATCGTGCCCACTTCCTAACAGTTTACAGTCATTGCCAATTAAACTATAGTCGCCGACTTTTATCAAAGCTCCAGCACTATAAAAGTTTCTGCGACCTACAAAACAGTTATCACCAATAATGACAGAGATTTTGTCTTTTTCCCGTTTATTAATTACAATTACTGTTTCTTCACCGATGACTGAATTTTGACCAACTTTTACATTACCCCACCCCAGTACATGAACAGATGGATCAATATAAGAGTTTTTACCTACATTCTGCCTTTTAGTAAAATAGGCTTTTAAGTTACCTCCTAACCATTTAATTCTGTCTATTTGAGCGTCTGTTAGTTTAGATACTATAAAGCGCTTCATTAATTTTTACCCGCGATCGCTCACTACTTCTTTGCCATTTAAAATCTTCTGTTCACCTTCAGGAACCTTGCCAATAATCCGGGCTGGATTCCCCGCGACAATCGTCCAAGCAGGAACATCTTTAGTAACGACTGACCCAGCACCGATAATCGAGCATTTTCCAATCGTCACCCCTCTCAAAATAATTGAGTTACAAGCAATCCAAACATCCTCTTCAATAATGACGGATTTTCCATTTAGGTTTAAATCTTTAGGAAAACCTTTTTGGATAATGTGAACAAATTGCTGATGACGTGCTACCGGATCGAGCGGATGAGTTTGATTGTCGAATATATTGACATTATGAGCAATAATTGCTCTATCTTTTATTTCAATTAAAGTGTCTGACCAAATTCTAGAGCCTTGGGCTAAATAACAGAAATTTCCTACTTTTATTTTTCCTCCGGGGAAAGTCATTAACTGGCCTTCAATGTGAGTGTTGTCGCCCAGAATAATACTATTTTTATCACGATCGTGGCTCACCAGTAAATTATGGTCTAAAACACTTGAATTATTGCCAATTACACATTTTTTATTGACTAAAGCAGCATTAATCTTAGATTTAATTTTGAAGAAGGGGTTCATCTGACAATTACTCCTTAAGCAAACTTTTTTGAAATTTATTTTTGACTTTAGTAAAAAGGCTTCTATTGTCAAAAAAATTTTCTTGAAACAAGGTGTCTGCCTCCACATCTCGAATCATAAAGGGAGGATGCTTTAAAGGAAATATAATTTCTTGCGTCTCCATTTTACCTAGTGGATTTTCAGTGGAAAAAGTGTGAGTTGCATTAGCTCCAAAACCAATATTCGTAATTAAATTAACTTCGGGCACTATTTTTAATCCATGTTGAAGCCAACAAGCTAGCAGCCATTGATAATCCCAACAGGATCTATTTTGATTTTGGTAGGCATTTTGAAATATTTTTTGCCAAAATAAATAATATTTCGGTACCATTAAGTAATTTTCTAGAAACCGACTCTCTAAAATTTCAGGCCATTGCTTAATGTCATAATCAAAATATTTCCAGGCTCTGCGCCAGGATGCCCAACCCCAATTTCCACCAAAGTAAGAAAAGTAATAACTTTGTCTAGGTAATTTCCGTTCGCCTAAAAGATTGGTTCCCGCGATACTCATTACCCTTTCATCATCACGATACTTTTCTAATAACTCTTCGCAAAACTGGAAGAAAGTCGGATGAGGTAAACAATCATCCTCGAAAAGGATGGCTTCTTCTACTTGTTCAAATACCCAATTAATACCCGTAGCTGGACGTAACCCGCAGCCTAAGTTGACATCCGAATAATTTTTTAGAACTTCGCAGTCCCAATCTACAGTGTCAATAATTGCACGAGCAGCAGCGCACTTTTCCGCTTCACCTGGCCGATCGGCACGAGGGCCATCAGCGACTACTAAAAGCTTAGGCGGTTTTGCCTGACGAATTGCCTCAAAAACCTTGGCTGTAGTCTCAGGTCGCTTAAAGATTAACAGAGCAACGGGAGTTTTCATGGTCACTTGTCAGCAGTCATATTCTGCTTAAATTCGGAGTAATGTAGGAGCATACTGGAAGCGATCGCTCCTATTTCATCCAGAGGAGTTTGAAGCGAAACATAGCGATATCGAAAAGCAGCCAATCTAGGATCTGTCTCTTGATAGAGGATATCTTGCGCCAGGTTTCCCCAGCGCTCTTCTGGCATCAGATCGAGAGTCATGCCAGCATGACCAGAAGGTAGCAGCATATTAGAGCCATGTACACCAATCACCAAGCGGCTTTGGGAATAAACTTGACACATCTGCCTCTCAGTGTCTGAATCAAACTTGTTTACCCGCAAATCTTCAATCCAGTCGGGAAACTGAGTTTTCCTTCCCAAACCAGCGATCGCAAACTTTGCTAAAGGAACTCTAGCTCGAATCTTTAAAAATAGTTTTTGCACCCGTTCATTCTGAAGCTTGAGGGCAATATCAAGCATTTTTAATTTTCTCAAGGTTTTGAAGAGAAGCGGATTACACCAGATCCGATCGTCGCGCCAAATAAAGGTTATTTGGTTTGGATCTTTATCAAAGTTATGGCTGGGAACCCGCGTAAATTTACTAATGTCAAAATGCCTCGGATGAGAATATGCTTTGCTTACGCAAATTTCATCAAAACGCTTAGATTCCTCAGAGATAAATTGCTCAAATTTCGGATAGTAGCATTGCCCCCGTCGTAAAGGGATATTCACCGTCCAAATTTCTGTAACGTCCTCTGGAACCATCCATCTCAAGAACTTTGGTACGATGACAATTAAGCCCCAATCCGGATAATTATCCAGATGTCTTTGGACATTTAGCAGCTTTAATAAGCTATGCCCATAAAGATAATCGATACAGTTTAAGATGATGACACGTTGATGCTGCTTAAAAACTTCTTTAGATACCTCAATCTCTTCAGATTGTGGATTTTGCAGAGAGGAAAGAAGCTTTTCGCCTAACCAATATTTACAAGATTCATTTCCAAAAACGTCGCCTTTTGCTAAATCAACTTGATAAGGAAAGGTGACAGCATGACCAACTTCTAAATCCTCAATAATTTCTGTATTGCAAGAGTCGCATTTAGATTTTACGCAAATATGCATTCCTTGCCAAAGAATACCTTGAGGCTTAAGAGCTGTACCGCTGTGGGGACAGGTAGATTGGTGCTGAATATTTGGCTTTATTTCAATCATCGCACTATTCCTTTAATTCTTGTAGCAGCCTTATATAAATTACAAGAACGTAAAATAAACTTACCGATAGGCTTTAAATCAGGAATTATAAAATTGAGAAGTATAGTCACAATGAAATAAGTAATCAAAGTCGCTATAGTGGCTCCAACAGCCCCATACTTGGGAATTAAATATAAATTTAAAATTATATTTACTACTGCTCCTGTAAATGTTAAAACTAATTCATTTTTTGCTTTACCTTCAATCATAATAAACGCATTTCTGGCCAGACCAAAACCACTACCAAACTGTGACCAAACATAGATTGATAGTATTGTAGCTGAAGCTGCATACTTATCTCCGTACAAGAAATGAACGATGTAAGTGGAAAGCAGTGAAACTGGAATTGCTATTATCAGCCATAAAATTAAGGTTAAATCAAAGTAAGCCTGAAATTTTTTGAGATATTCAATCTCCCCTTGAGCCTTAGCTTCGGTGAGTTTGGAAAAAAAAGATATCTGCATGATAGAGGGGATGAAATCAAATATCTGCGATATCTTCACAGCAGCTGCATAAATGCCTAATTCATATTTAGGATCGAACTTCAGTTCTTGGGCAGAGAAGGAACCTAGCATGACCTGATCGATGGTGGAATAGACATAAATTGCGATTCCCGATACAATCAGGGGCCAACTTTCTTTGATTAAGTCCTTCGCCTGAGGAAGACTGCTGCGCCATGCTTTTATATCCTGTCCGCTTGTCTGATAAATTATTACCAATCCCACAGCAGCTAAGGCAAGTTCTCCACATCTTGCCCAGGCAAATGCAATGAGAGGAGCTTTAATTTGAATTAAGACAATTCTGACAGCGCAGACAAGTAAATAGGCGCTATTTTTAACAACAACTGTATATTTGGATTGAACTTGCGATCGGAACCAAAGATCGATCGTCTCGAAAGCTTGAAAAATGGTTCCGGCAGCGATAATTCCTACCAACCAATGAGTTAAAGTGTCCTGGGGCTGTAGTAAGGAAATTGCGCCAACCGCTAACAAAGTTGTTACAGCACCGCCAATAAGTTTTAGTGCTAGGGAAGTCCCAAGCGTTTCATTCTTGGTAAATGGATCGCGCACAATGTCGCGCACTACGATGCTATCAAGCCCAAGATTGGCAATCGGCCCTAACAACGCTACAAATGCGATCGCATAATTAAATAAGCCAAACTGTTCCGGCCCTAGATAGCGAGCCACCCATATTCCTACAATTAGGCTCAAGCCCATTTGGAGGATTTTGTCAGCGAACAGCCACGCGATGTTGCTGAACACCTTGCGTAGACCAGGGCTAAGCTTTTGATTTATCAGACTCAGCTTGTCTAACATCAGAATTGGGCAATTTATGAAGGAATAAAGATAGGGTTTGAGAACTGGGTCGTGCTACAGAACCCTATTTGTTGTTGCGGTAAACAGAATGGAATTGATTATTTACCTTTAGCACCTTGCAAAACTTTTCTTACAAATTTTGCGGTTCGCATCAACTTTGGTTGCTCCCACAAATACTGCAAGAAATCGGTTTTCAGTTTTGCAGCCGCTGAATAATTTTTATACATTGAAGGAATCAAGCGATACTTCATTCCTTTGTACGTGGCATAATCTACAGCAGTCGGAGATTCTGCATTGCGGCTACCGAATTCATACACCGCTGGTAGATAATGAGCTGTTAGAGATTTTCGAGAATATTGGGGATTGAGTGTTTCCAAGGAACCGTGAATAGTTCTAGAGTTCCAGAACAGGACATCCCCTTTTTTCAAGGCAGGAGCTTGAATATTACTCTTGTGAGTGTTGATATACTCCTTCAACTTTTCTAAGTAAAACCGATTAGATAGTTTTTCATCATCCGTTAACTCAAAGTCAACGAGATGGGATGTTGGTAAAACATAGAATCGACCAGCTTCTTCGTGGATGTCTTCCAGAGCAAACCATCCAGCTAACAAATGACCATTAGGCATGGAATCTAAATAGTACCAATCCTGATGAGCTGGAGTAGCCGTGTTCATATCAAAGAACATCGTTTGCATGAGGTTATGCTCCTCACTACCCGTCAGTTCAGTCAGTGCTTCTCTAACCTGCTGTAAACAGAAAATTTCTTTGGCTGCCTCAGTAAATGCTGGATAATCTGGGTAATCGTGAACATCCCGGAAAGATTCTTCAGAGTATCCGTTGGGAGTAATTCTATTGGTTTCCCATTTATTAGTTGACTGCCTAAAGAAAGGAGATTTGGATGAAAGAATATTAGAGTTATACTCTTTTAAAATATTATCAATCACATTTTCAGGAATGAGATTTCTAAATACGTAGTATCCGTTGGTTTCGTAATAATCTTTAGGTCTGTCCATAAACTCAATCCTTTATAAACCGATTGTTTTAGTTCACTTTTAACCGTATATTATTAGATATCGAGAAAAATTTCCTACGTAAATATCCTGAAATTAGATATTGAGAAAAATTTCCTACGTAAATATCCTGAAAAAAACGTTGAATTTTGTGGCAACACGGCTTAACATATTTTGCGAAACTCATCCTTATTGGAGCGATCGCTTACCGATCCTCTGCCCCTTCTAGCGATCGCCTGATTGGTCAGACACCCCTCAATACCGGCGAACCAGTTTAAACTCTGGAATTCTCTTGAGAACTTTTTCCTGTAGCGTCCAGGCACAATCGAACTGTTGCTATAACATAAAACAGCCAAGCAGAGGTAATTGACATCAATCCAGTTTCAGTAATATTTGTCATGACTGCCCAGGTAATCAGTAGCAGGGGCATGACTAATTCAGGTTCTTGAGTACGCTTCATGTACTGGACTGCCAAAGCAATATTGGTTAAGAAAGAAAGACAAAAGAACCCTAATCCCACCAATCCCAAATCTACGGTGATATCTAAAAAACCATTGTGAGAATGCTCTGGCTTAAATTGGGTTTTCACCACTATAATGTCAGCCGCCGGATCGGCTGCTCCTCGCCAAGACTGCCAAAAACCTTGGTATCCATAGCCCAGTAGTGGATGTTGTTTAATATGGTTAATTACCAAGGGCCAGAAGTCTGTGCGTCCGGTCAATGTCAAATCTTTATTCAGGGTATCTACAATAATAAATTCGGCATTTTGGGTAATTACAATACACAAACACATCGCAAGAGCCATAAAAAAGATTATGCAAGCAAAAGCTAATCGGGGAGGCAAGTTTTTGATAAAGCGGATAACGACTAACACGCTTATCAGTAAAACTAATAGAACTTTTCCCATCCCGCTGTTTGAGCGTTGTAGAGCAAAAATAGATAAAGCAGCGAAACCAAGAGATTGCCATTTAGTTTTCGGTTGGCGAACTGACTGTATATAACACATGACCGCCGTTAGACCCATCAAAAAGCCGAAGGCATTTCCGTGGGGTAAAATTCCTTGCCAGCCTTTGGTAGTTACTCCAATTGACGGTCTGAATAAAGCATAAAATATACTCAGCACAAGTATAACTTTGTTAATTGTAAGCAATAAATCAAATAGTTCTTTCCACTTATACTGCTTGCCAACGTAAACACAAAAAGCAGTTGTCCCCAAAAAAACTATACTAGCTTTGAGTGTGTAACTTGGAGTTTCTGACCAAGCCGCAGATAGAACTAACACGAACAGTAATCCGCAAAAATAAATATTATTAATTAACAGCCTAGAAACAACAAAAACTGAATCCTTAAGGTTATGCAGGAGGCGCGAATAGATAATAAACATAAAAGTGGCATAAATGCCGATTTGCAAAATTGTAGAATAAAGTTTTTTTCCCTGTAAATATAAAGCTCTGGGATGGATTTTATCAAAACCACTTAGGGTGACTCCAGCGATCGCAAATATTAATAAAGCAATAAAAACTTTTTCCAAAATTTTAGAAGTGGCTTTACTTCTACCAGCAAAATTAAATAATAATAAAACATAAATGATGGCGCTGGCAGCCGCTATTAGCAAAAATAAAGGGTTTGAAGCTAGAGTATTCATGTTTAATATTCTTAACCGAAAGATAAAGCAAAGCTCACCCTATACGAGTATAGCGGCTGATTAAACAAGAGAGAAACAAGCAATTTGCGTATATTTACGAGTATTTAATTATTTTAAAGATACCAATTAAAAACAAGTATCTTTAAAAAGCTTGCTATAGATAGGGTTAAGAGTTTTACCAAGAAAACTGAGGATAAATAACTACTATTTAGAGTGGCAGATTTATCCTCACACAGCTTAGATTTAAAAATATAAAACAAGTAGGTTATGTATGGGCGATCCAGGTTTTTATAGACAACTCACCCGAACTTCTGCCGGTATAACCTTAGTGGCAACATTTGCCATTGCTTGTCCCTCTCCTACCCAGGCGACTCTGCCGCGTTTTCAGAAACCTACGATTCTTGCACAAGCGAATACCAATCCCGCTCGACCTGATATAGCCTATACATTGGGTGGAGGCGATCGCATCCGCCTTGATATCTTCGAGGTTCCCCAATATAGTGGCGAGTACCAAATTCTAGCAGATGGCTCCTTATCCCTACCCCTGATTGGTACCCTATCGGTTCAGGGGCTAACCGTGCCACAAGCGACTAATGCCATTTCATCTGCATACTTTCGCTTCCTCAAACGACCCATAATCAGCATTAGCGTTCTGTCTCCTCGCCCTATCAATGTTCGGGTGGGAGGAGAGGTGACTCGCCCAGGCGGCTTCACAATTCCCCTGATAGCCGGAGTCGGGAGCGTGCCTGGGTTCCAATATCCCACAGTAACGCAGGCAATTGAGCAGGCGCAGGGAATTACGCTGACGGCTGATATTCGTAAGGTTCAGGTGCGTCGCAAGCTAGCATCCGGTTCCGAGCAAGTTATCAATCTTAATCTTTGGGATCTGATCCAAACCGGCGACAGCAGCCAAGATTTAAATTTGCGGGATGGAGACACTGTTTTTATTCCCACAACCACCACCATTAACTTAGACGAAGTACGGCAAATCGCCACGACTCGTTTTTCACCTCCTTTAGAAGAACCCCGCAGTGTTGCAGTCGTGGGGGAAGTCAACCGTCCTGGCACTTATGTTGTTATCGGAGGAAAGACAACACTAGAGCAAAGAACCCTAGGACTACCAACCGTAACGCGGGCAATTGATTTGGCTGGGGGGATTAAGCCATTGGCAGATATTCGCCGTATCCAGTTGCGGCGACTCACCAAAGCAGGGACAGAACAAATCATCGATCTAAATCTTTGGCAACTCTTGCAGGCTGGTGATTTCAGTCAAGATACACTTTTGCAAGATGGAGATACCATTTTTATTCCCACTGCATCAGCAGTCAACCCGGCAGAAATTTCTGAATTAGCGACCACTAGCTTTTCTCCCAGTATTATTAAGGTAAGTGTGGTAGGAGAAGTGAAAAGCCCAGGAGTGGTGCAGGTTGCGCCAAACACAACCTTGAATCAAGCATTGCTGACTGCGGGAGGATTCAATGATGCTAGAGCAAATCGAAAGGCGGTCGATTTAATTCGCCTCAACCCCGATGGCACAGTGTCAAAAAGTAAAGTCAATATTGATTTAACCCAAGGAATCAATGAGGCAAATAATCCACTCCTCCGCAATAACGACATTATTGTAGTCAGCCGATCTGGAAGCGCCAAGACTTCTGACAGTGTGCGAACATTCTTAGAACCGATAGAGAAGGTTTTCACATTTTTCAACATTTTTAATTTATTTGGAATCTTGGGAAACAATGACTAGGTAAGTATATCTTCAGGGTGTATCTATAAACGTTCTCTTAAACTGTAGTTAGCTGCTTTTTTTCTATCTAATTCTATCTAAATAGGTAAATGGATACCGAACACAATTCACAGCCATTCTTCAATAAACGCAATAGCAAGCCGACTCAGTCGTTGCCTGGGCAACTCACTCGACCGTCTGACGACAGTGATGAACAGAAGCTGGACTTGGCATGGTTGTTGGGCGTTGTGCGCCGCCGACTCCCGGTTATGGCAGGGGTAACAATTGTATTAACTGTCATCTCAGGGAGCATGATTGTCTTCAGCTCAAAGCGGATTGTTCCAGAATATGAAGGAGCCTTTCGGCTTTTGGTGGAACCCGTTACCGCTGAAGATAGATTAGCAAAGCAATTTTTATCGTCTCAAACTAACAACGCAGATATCCAAAAAATTGAAGTTGAAAAATCTAGCTTGTTGGATTATGAGACGCAAATCCGAGTTTTGCAAAGCACGAAATTGATGTTGCCAGCCATCAAAGAATTGCAAAAAAAATATCCGGAGATTACTTATAACTATTTGATGACGAAACTCTTAATTTTTCGAGTCAATTATGAAAAAGATGGAGTTCAATACGGCACCAAAATTTTAGAAGTTAGTTACCGGGATCAAGATCAGCAAAAAATTCAGTTTGTATTGGATAGTCTTTATAAAAATTATCTGAACTATAGCCGCCAAGAGCGCCTGTCAAGCCTCAAACAGGGAATTGAGTTTATCAATCAGCAGCTACCTCAGCTACAGGGGCAAGTTGATACGCTGCAAGCACAACTCCAAAAACTCCGGCAGCAGTACAATGTCAGCGATCCGGAACAAGCAGACTCCTTGCTGTATCAGCAGGCTTTGACGATTGAAAGACAAAGATTAGATACCCAAGCGGAACTGGCTGACGCGCAAGCGCAATATGCCAGTATGCAAAAACAGTTGCGGGAAGGAAATACTACCGCAATTTTGTCTACAGATGCGAAGACTTACGAAACCTTGCTAGCGCAGATTCAGACTCTAGACAGTACCATTGCGGCACAATCCCCCCAATTTCGGGACGACAGCCCACCGATTCTAGTTCTTAGGGAAAAGCAGCAAAATTTGCAACAGCTGATGAGGGAACAAGCCCAAGGGGTTCTAAAAAAATTGCAGGGAAGAATCCAAGGAACACAGGAGCGCTACCAAACAATTCTGAGAACTGAAACTAAAATCAAAGCACAACTGCAAGAATTACCTGCGGTTGCCCGCCAGCACGCGGATATACAGCGAAAATTATTAGTTGCAACTGATAACCTCAAGCAATTTTTAGGCAAACGAGAAGCCTTAAAGTTAGATGCTGCCCAACAGGAAGTGCCTTGGGAACTGATTGAGGAGCCTCAGCTACGGCGCGATGAAGATGGCAACCTGATATCAGTAGCGACCAAACAAACTAAAAAACAGTTAGCGATCGCTATCGTTTTAAGTGCGCTATTGGGCATCGGACTGGGTTTTCTCATCGAGGCTCTCAATACAGTCTTCCACACCCCCGAAGATGTCAAAGGGGAAACGAAACTGCCGATTTTGGGAGTGATTCCTTTTGCCAAGGAACTCAAGAAACCGCCCAAGAAACCCAGTAAACCCGCTACCGTAGCGGAGGTTGCCGGTTTAAATCAACTGTTGGGTGACAATGCAGCAAATGGCAATGGTCGCAAGAAGCTGAATGTATACACCGATTCGCCATTTTTGGAAGCCTTCCGTTCTCTCTATACCAATATTCGCTTGCTCAGTTCTGGGACGCCAATTACCTCTTTGGCAATCAGTTCGGCGACACCGGGAGATGGGAAATCAACGGTTGCCATCCACTTGGCGAAAGCCGCAGCGGCAATTGGTCAGCGGGTATTATTGATAGACGCCGATTTGCGGCGTCCGAGTCTGCATACTCGCTTGAGCTTACCGAACGTGCGAGGACTCAGCGATACCATCGCCACCGATCTGAGTTTGAATGATGCCATTCAGCGATCGCCAGAAGACAACAACCTGTTTGTCTTAACATCGGGTCAAAACTCTTCAGACCCGATCAAGCTGCTTTCGTCAGATAAAATGCAGTATCTCATCGAGCAATTTCAAGCCCGTTTCGACTTAGTGATCTACGACTCACCACCTCTGGTCGGTTTGGCAGACAGCAACATCTTGGCTGCGAATACAGATGGCACCATTTTAGTTGTCGGGATCGATCAAACAGACCGTTCCATGCTAATGAAAGCATTAGATGGACTAAAAATTTCTGGTGGCACAGTCTTGGGTATCGTCGCCAATGGTATTAAAGGGTATACTTCTCCCGCGTATCCTTCCTATAGTCGCAATTAAGGGAGCTTCAGGACAGGGGCGCATTCTGGTGTTCTCTGAGTCTGTGCTTGGCTTTGTGCTAACAGCACTTGAGTCCCCAGTTGCTATGAGAGCGATCGCTCTCATAGCAGAGCTTTTCAAAAATGGGAACAACCGCAATCGAATTGCTTCTACATTACGGCGCTGCTGCACTCAAACGGGGTGAATGGAGATGATGAAGTTAAAGCTGAATTGGTTTCGGGACAAGGTTTTCCCAAAAACGCTTCCGAGAACGCGATCGCCATTTTCAGCAACGGCAAAGCCGATCGGGCGGACGCGCTTACTCGCTCAAAGCTGCTTATGGGGCGTCACCATAACTTCCTTAAGCAACGCTTTCGCACTTTTGTCAAGTGTTGGGGCACCCGTCTTAGCAGCGGAACGGGTAACGCTGCGCTTGGGGCCGTTTCAGCAATCGGTAGCAATCGAAGATTTAGAGGATTTTGCCAAAACGGGGGAAGTTCCCGCCAGTCTCAAGCCTTATAAGGCATTGCTAAGCTCAGAATTTCGAGAAATACTCAACCGTCGCTTGCACCTAGATCCGAATTTGGGAGACAAAGTGGTGAAAGACGTGTTGCGATCGCCCGTTGGAGAAGAGTTAATCAAGAAGCTGGGATTGGCGCTACCGAATAGTACGGTTGAACAACTGCAAGCTGGTCTAACCCTAGCCTTGCGGCAAGCCAATGGCTTAAGCGTCATCAGCTTTTTGCAGTCCTATCCAGCCGACACAATTACCGTAGACGCCTCCTCTGCGATCGCGATCGCCCTAGAATTCAACGCGCCCTACTGGCAAAGCGGAGCTTTAAGCCCGCTACTGGAGCGAGAACTGACCGTCACCAAAGGAAAATTCCGTCCCGCCTTTAACCCCGCCCAAGCGGGTTCCGAAACAGTACAGCAGCAGACTCTGACCTTTCACGACTGGCGACGCCAGGAGCCGATTCTGGGGACATACACCAGCGATCGCCAGATCGTCGTCGATCTCTACTGGGCAAACACAAACGAGAAACCACCTTACCAAAACTCTCAAAATCCCCTTGTCGTCCTCTCTCACGGCTTTGGAGCCGATCGCTCCTTCCTAGCCTACATAGCCCGTCACCTAGCTTCTCACGGCATCACCGTCGCCGCCATTGAGCATCCGGGCAGCAATGCCAACCGAATCTTTGGAGGGCATTTTGGCAGCAACTCCGTGGGAATGCCCGGTTTGGTGTCCTTGTTACCGGCGTCCGAGTTTGTCGCCATGCCCAAAGATATTAGCTTTTTGCTCGATGAGCTGGCTCGGCTAAACCAGCTACCAGGTTCCCTTCAGGGGAAGCTGAATACCGAGAAAGTCAGCGTTATTGGTCATTCCTTGGGCGGCTACACAGCTTTGGCGTTGGCGGGAGGCGAACTGAATCTGGATGCGTTGCGGCAATTTTGCAAAAATCGCAATCCCCTAGGGAAATCGGGAGGGGATTGGTTGCAGTGTGCAGCAGCGGGTCTGCCCGACCAACGTTTGAACTTGCGGGATCGGCGCGTGGTGCAAGCGATCGCGCTTAACCCCGTTGTGGGAGACTTGTTTGGCGAAAAAGGTCTTGGCAAAGTTAGCACTCCCACCTTAATCTTGACTGGCACCAGTGATTCTCTCACCCCATCGCTGAACCATCAACTACGACCTTTTACCCAACTGCCCAGCCCTAAATATCTCCTCACAGCAATTGGCGGAACTCACTTAAGCATTAGCGATTTTGGTCCAGGCAGCCAAGGCGAACTTCTCACTCAAACAACCCTCGTCAACGAACGCACCGGCAAATCAGCGGCTCCCCTGCGCCAGTTGCTTGAAGGCGTCACCTTGGCATTTGTTAAACAACTGACCCCAGCCGCCTCAACTTACGAACCCTTCTTGACACCCGCCTACGCCCAATCTCTCTCTACCCCAGAACTGGCCCTGCGCCTGAATACGCAACTACCCCCAAGCGTCACTTCCTGGCTGGCTTTGCCACCTCTGCCTTAGAAACGCTGGCATCACGGTGGAAATGTTTCTCGGAACTAGGGCAAGGCTCCGAGTCTTGGGCGGAAATCCCGATTTACTTAAAGTAAAGCTGCGACTAATTAAAAGTTAGCATTAAGCTAATAGCTACTTTTAACAGTAGCCTCTTCAGGAGAGAGCGCATTATGGACCCCATCACGATTCTTGCCCCCCTCGTCTTGGTGATCGTTGGCTACACAGTGGGTTCTGTGAAAATTATCAACGAAGGAAATCAAGCTTTAGTAGAGCGCTTGGGTCAGTACAATCGAAGACTCGCGCCCGGTCTCAACTTCATCGTTCCCTTTGTTGACTCAATTGTGGTGGAGGAAACCAGCCGCGAGAAGTTTTTGAACATTGACCCTCAACAGGCAATTACCAAAGATAACGTTTCGCTGAAAGTTGATGCAGTGGTGTACTGGCAGATTCTGGATTTGGAAAAAGCCTACTACGCCGTTGAAGATATTGAGCAGGCAATCGAAAACTTAGTTTTAACGACGCTTCGCTCTGCAATTGGTCAAATGGAACTGGAGCAAACTTATTCTTCCAGAACCGAAATCAATCAGACTTTGTTGCAGCAGTTGGATGAAGCGACTGCTGCGTGGGGAGTTAAGGTGACTCGCGTCGAGGTGCGAGACATTACGCCCGCAAAAACTGTCTTGGAGTCTCTGGAGCTGGAACGAGCAGCGGAAAGTAAGAAACGCGCTTCTATCTTGGAAGCGGAGGGAACTGTGAAGTCGATAGAAATTCTTAGCCAAGCTTTGCAGTCACAGCCTTTAAGTAGAGAAGTATTGCAGTTTCTCGTTGCTCAAAGATATGTCGATGCCAATCAGAAATTGAGTGCCAGTCCTAACTCCAAGGTGGTATTTATGGACCCGAAAGCCTTATCAGAAGCCATGACTGACTTAATGACTACTCCTGAGCCTCCCAATGGCTCTAATGGCAATGGAGCAGGTAGTGTTTAAAAGGTAAAAGGTCAAAAACAAAAAGTAAAAGAGTTTTAAGAGTAGAGAGTCTGATTTGAAATTAAAAACATCAATTTTTAAGGCATTTCAAGACAGCGATCGCTCTTAGCTTTTTTATTTTTATTTTCTGAAAATGGCATCAGCGACGCGACAGACATCGTGCATTGGTTGGACATCGTGAACCCGGAGGATGTCGGCACCTCCCGCGATCGCTCCGCAACAAGCCGCCGCTGTTCCCCACACTCTGGCTTTGGGATCGGGTTGATTTAAAATCCGCCCGATAAAACTTTTCCGGGATGGTCCCACTAACAGAGGAACACCCAAGGAATGCAACATCGGCAGGCGTTGCAAGATTTCCAAGCTTTGGTCGTAAGTTTTGGCAAAACCAATGCCGGGATCGATGATAATCTTCGAGCGATCGATGCCAGATGCGATCGCCCGCTCAATTTGACTTGACAAAAACTCGGAGATTTCCCCCATCAAGTCCTGATAATTCGTCATCTGCTGCATGGTAGCTGGCGTCCCTCGGATGTGCATCAACACAATTGGGACACCCAACTCTGCCACCACAGCAAACATCTCCGGGTCGAAAGTCCCGCCGGAAATATCATTGACCATATCAGCCCCCGCTGCAACAGCTGCCCTTGCCACAGATGCCCGCGTCGTATCTACAGAAATCGGCACCTCAGAAGGATGAGGGATGCAGCGCTTTGCCCTTCCCGAAGAATAGGATAAGGGATTGCAGTGTTGAGCGGATTCTATGACTCCCACCGCCGAATCGGATTCATCCTTCCTGCTTCCGCCTGCATCCTTTCGGAGCGCCTGCACCACTGGCAGCACCCGATTCAATTCCTCTTCCAAAAGAGTTTCAGCGGCTCCTGGTCGAGTTGATTGTCCCCCCACATCGAGGATATCGGCACCGGCTGCCACAAGATGCTTAGCGGCAGCCAAGGCGTCTCCTAGCGTGTTAAAGTCTCCGCCGTCACTAAAACTATCAGGCGTCACATTCAACACACCCATTAAATAAGTGCGCTGTCCCCAGTCAAAGATGTGACCCCGGAGGGTCAAGGGATTTTGGATTTTGGATTGATTCATCCGTCATCCGGCAAAGATTGCGCCGCAACGAAGAGCATCCTTCATCCTTGTTTAAAGTTGACAATTCGGGCAAAACTCGCAGGCTCCAGACTTGCTCCCCCTACCAAAGCCCCATCGATTTCTGGCTGTGCCATGATTTCATCAATATTATTGGGCTTGACCGAGCCACCATACTGAATCGAGACATTTGGATTCGTCAATTGAGTGCGAATTAAGCCAATCACCCGATTTGCTTCTTTTGCCTCGCAGGTGTCACCAGTGCCAATTGCCCAGATAGGTTCGTAGGCGATAACCAGGTTATCTTGGTTAATGTCAACCAGGTCTTTTTTCAGTTGGGTAGAAATCAGGGATTCTGTTTCACCAGCATCGCGTTGTTGCTTGGTTTCGCCAACGCAGAGAATGGGCGTTAAACCATAGCGTTGCGCTGCTTTCAGCCGCAGATTTACAGTTTCATCGGTTTCGCCAAAGTATTGACGCCGTTCGCTATGACCCACAATTACGAAACGCACCCCAATTTCTGTCAGCATGGGTCCGGCAATTTCACCTGTGTAGGCTCCCATTTCGTCCCAGTGGACGTTTTGGGCACCCAGCTGCACGCGGCTACCGTGCAGATTTTTAGACATGATGCTCAAAGCAGTGAAAGGAGCCGCTAGCACTACTTCCCGCTCGTCTGGGGTTTCTTCTAGGTGGGACATGAATCCTTGCAAAAACTCCAGACTCTCTGTCTGAGTTTTGTACATTTTCCAATTACCGGCAATAACTATTTTCCGCACAGCTAACTCAGTCAAGTTCAGAATGCTAAAAAGTGTAATCTCCAGTTTAGTACGGCGGGGGAACCCCTGCTTTCTCATGCGATCGCATTTACACTTTCTGGCTGCTAAAAGCGTAATTCCTTGAGCGTTGCCATGATTTCACCCCGCAATACGCAGCGTACCAACACTCGATCCCCAGAGCGATCGCTCCTGCGAATGCTGTTCTTAGCCGCTACTCGCTTCAAAAATCTTTTTATTACTTTAGTTAAGTATTCAACCGAAAGATTCCTTAAATATTTGACAAAAACGCCAAAGCTCGGTCTATTACCGACCGAGCTTGTGCAAGAGCGATCGCCCAATCGCCCAAAGCGCAGATACAGCAGCGCTCTTGCTCTATCGTGCAGCCTTTGCCGAAAGCCGAGAGGCTTCTTCTGCCTCTACCAGAATCCATGACGAAGACAAATCTTCTACAAAAGTCTTTTGGCTCAAACTTGCGGCTTCAGCCACTCTGACGATGAGTGTTGGTAAATAAGTGCTATTAACCATCTGATAGCCATAGCCAAAAACCTTGCCAGAGCGCCCGGTTTGCTTGTGTAGCACGCAATCTCCGATGTTAAGCATGGTTTTAATCCTGATTCGGTAATTTGCCGTTTTCTTACTTCTTGAATTGCTCTCAAGTTATTGGATGGATATCTCGCTTTGACCGACAATCCATCGATTTGGCAGCAATTTGTCTAGCGTTTGGGAACGAAGAATAGAGTTCTTGCAAAAATATTGAAAACCTTTCCCAACTTCCGGAAACGAAGAGGGAGTCTCATTTCCTCCTTAGGAGGAATACAGAGGATCGTTTGTTTTTTGCAAGAGACATCTATGCACTGAAAGCACACAAACGTTGGATGAAAAATCTCTTTTCTACTGCCTTTTCTTGCTCAGTATCGGTAGGAAAATCCCACCGCAAAAGACTCAGCACTTTTCATTGAAAAAAATCTTAAGCGACTAGCTGAGGTTTGCTCGCAGATCCAGCAGCGGCTTGGCACAATAATTTGGTGTACAGATGGCTGAGTCTTAATGCCACGCTATTCCAGCTAAAGGCAATTTCCACCCGTTGCCGACCCATTTGACCTAATTGGTCTCGCCAATCGGGATTAATTAGGATGCGGTCAATCGCCTGTGCAAAGGCGACTTCATCTTTGGGAGGCACCAGTAAACCCGTTACCTCTGGCACTACGGTAAACTGCAAGCCGCCTACATTGCTGGCAACTACGGGAGTCCGGTTAGCCATTGCTTCAATGGCAACCAAACCAAAGGGTTCATAGTGACTGGGGACAACACACACATCGGCGGCTGAGTAGTAGAGAGGCAAATCGCTATCTTCTACGCGACCGGGGAAGCAGGTGAGATCGCCAATGCCTTGTTCAGCTACGATTTTCTCAATGCGATCGCGTTCGATTCCGTCACTCTGTCCCGGACGACTTCCGCCTGCAATGAATAGCTTCAGGTCACAAGACTCGCGTAAGCTTGATTTTGCTACCGCTCGGACTAGAGTTTCAATTCCCTTTCGCCGATCGAAACGACCCACATACAGCACTACTTTGGCGTCGGTGGCAATTCCTAGCTGTTGGCGTGCCTCTTGGCGCTGAATGGAACCAAATCTTTCAATATCTGTACCGCAGGGAATCATTTCAATCTGTCCCTGAGTGGAAACAAGCGATCGCATTTGATCCGCTTCTTGTGGACTCGTGGCAACAACCCGATCCACTGTTTCCAGACACGCTTTTTCAACTGCTAGTCGTGTGGAAGCGATCGCGGGAATATCGGAAACTGTACGATACTTCACTGCACCCAGAGAGTGATAAGTATGTACCTGCTTCAAAGATTGGTGCTTCTTCAGTTCCATTCCCACCCAAGATGACAACCAATAATTGGTATGCACCAGCGTATATTGCCAACCTTCACGCTGCTGAAATGCCTGGAATTGTTGAACAAACTCTGGTAAATACCCGAAGAGTCGATCCCGACTCATGAATTGGGCTGGCCCAGCGACTAATCGGATTGTCCGGCACTTAGGTGTATGCTGAACTACATCCAGTTGCTCCGGAGTGCTGCGGCGAGTGAACATATCCACCTGCCATCCTTGCTCAGCCAGTGCTAATCCTATTTGACGCACATAGACATTTTGACCTCCAGCTTCTTCTTGCCCAATTTCTACCGCTGGATCGCCATCTACCGAAATTAAGGCAATACGATTTTTTTGGGTCAGTAACATCGGTTGATTTTCTCCTCATGGCTAGCGTACCTGCTTCAGACGCCAGCAGTTGAAGCACGAAATGTGCCTCTACTCATAGTCGAGGGCAGGTACAACGAAGCGAACAGATACCAGCCAAGGACACTGATGAGATCGCGCAAATTCTATAAAATTGCTGACTCTTCAGTCTCCTCTCAATGCCGACGGAGTTAGCTGACGGGCGAGGACTGAGAGATGTCCCTTTCTGAGGAATTAAGAATGCAAAATTAAAAATTAAAAATAGTAATCCTATTTTTTTAATTTTTAATCTGAATTTTTAATTTCCCATAGATAAGCCCCAAAATTTGGTTCCTCCGCTCCAGCTTCACCTTAATCAGATAAGGAACGTTTTTAAAAGCGAGATACTGGATTAGGCTGACTTATGTAGACTGACTGCAAAGGTAACACTACAATTCTAAAATCGTCAATCTATCCTAAGATTGATGATTTTTTGAGATGAGATGATAGTTTTTATGCTTACCATCTAAGGGTCAGGCTTGCTAGGTTAAGCGTTTGATGTTTGCTGAGGTAGTAGACAGAGTAGGGAATGGTTAAAGTAAAAAAAACCATAAGCCTGTTTTTGTTGGGGAACGTTCGCGCACGGGATTAACCTAGACGCGAAGAACTGCAACTCGTTATCAATAAAAGCTTGTACGTCTTTAACCCTTAGTCATTAGTTCAATAGCAACAATACTAATGACTAAGGCAACAACTCGTTACCGTTGCCACTACTCATCAATTAATTCTAATTTTTATATAGCAGTGCTAAATGATTACTTAAAGGGGAGATCCCCGACTTCTTCAAGAAGTCGGGGATCTAAACCGCTGGAGCGCAACTCAAATAGGATTGCTATAGATTCGAGACAATTTATTAGATTTAATCTCAGAAGTAAATCGTAGTTGTTGAGCAACAAAGGTTGTCTTAGCGATTAGGGGTTAGCAATTTCAGTTCCTAATCGCTAACAGCTAATCGCTAATCGCTAATTGCTTTTTTAGCGACTTGCTGCCGCTTCACGAGCCGCCGCCGCTTCATCTGGGTGAATCCCCAAGCGCGTCAGATTAATCCGACCTTTGCTATCAATTTCCCGCACCTTGACAATGACTTCATCCCCGACAGCCACCTCATCTTCGACGCGACCGACTCGGTAATCAGCAAGTTGAGAAATGTGGATCATCCCTTCTTTTCCGGGAAGCACCTCCACAAACGCCCCAATGGGAATAATCCGGGTTACGCGACCGGCGTAGACATCACCCTCATTCAGCCTCCGCGTCATCCCTTGGATGATGTTGCGGGCTTTTTTCGCCTTCTCTCCATCTACCGCTGAAATCGTGATCGTGCCATCATCCTCAATGTCGATTTTGGCACCCGTTTCTTCAGTGATGCTCTTAATCATCTTGCCTCCAGGCCCGATGACCATGCCAATGAGTTCTGGCTCAATCTTGATCGTCAGCAAGCGAGGTGCATAAGGTGACATCTCGGTGCGAGGTTGGTCAATGGTTGCCAGCATTTTCTCTAAAATGTGCAGCCTAGCACCCTTTGCTTGCTCGACGGCTTTGGCAATGATATTCAGAGGCAGTCCGCTGATCTTCATGTCCATTTGCAAGGCAGTGATACCAGTATCGGTACCTGCCACCTTAAAGTCCATGTCACCTAAGAAATCTTCAATGCCCTGAATATCAGTCAGAATGCGAACTTCTTCGCCTTCTTTAATCAGTCCCATTGCTGCGCCACTCACTGGCTTCGCAATGGGCACGCCAGCATCCATTAAAGCGAGGGTAGAACCACACACCGAACCCATCGATGTGGAACCATTGGAAGAAAGAATTTCAGACACCACCCGAATCACGTAGGGGAACTCTTCCTTCGACGGTAACACCGGCACCAGTGCCCGTGCGGCTAGTGCCCCGTGACCAATTTCCCGACGACCGGGTGCCCGCATCGGCTTGGTTTCCCCAACAGAATAGGGCGGGAAATTATAGTGATGTAAATAGCGCTTTTCATCTTCTGGGTGCAGGTCATCTGCGAGATCCTGGGCATCGCCTGGGGTGCCGAGAGTACAAACAGATAACACCTGGGTCAGTCCTCGGTTAAACAAACCGCTACCATGAACCCGATTGGGCAACAGACCAACGCGACAAGAGACAGGGCGCACTTCATCAAGCTTGCGACCATCTACCCGCACGCTGTCTTCGAGAATCTGACGGCGCATCAGCTTCTTGGTGATCTCTTTAAAAACGTTACTCACCGTTTTAGAGTTAGCCGCAGAGGCAACTCGGATGGGGTCGTCTTCTGGTAATTGTGCGATCGCTGCCAGGACTTGTGTCTCTTTGATCTGATCTAAAAGAGCATCGCGGCTATTTTTGTCTAGTTCAAATTTGGAGAGGACTTCTTTGATTTGGGCAGTCGCGCGATCGCGGATAAAATTCTCTAGGGTCGAATCTACTTCCGGCGGCGTCTCTTGCACCAATTCAATCCCCAGTGCTGCCATCAGTTCTCGCTGCGCCTCAATCAAGTCGCGCACCGCCTCATAGCCGAAATCAATCGCCTCAATGACATCCTGTTCTGGCAGCTGGTTCGCTCCCGCTTCCACCATAATCACGCCATCTGGGGAGCCTGCCACCACCAGATCCAAATCCCCTGCCTCGATTTCGGCATAGGTGGGATTGATAATAAAATCATCCCCCACCAAACCAACCCGCACCGCTGCCATCGGCCCCTGGAAGGGAATCTTTGCCAACAGTACCGCAATTGAAGCACCTGTTACAGCCAGGACATCCGGCGGCACCTGCTCATCCATCGACAGCGTGGTTGCCACTACCTGAATGTCATCTCTCAGCCAGGAAGGAAATAAGGGACGCAGGGGACGGTCAATCAAACGACCCGTGAGCGTTACTTTTTCGGGGGGACGCCCTTCTCGCCGCAAGAAACCACCGGGAATCCGACCGGCTGCATAAAGCCTTTCTTCGTAATCTACCATTAACGGCAGGAAATCAATGCCTTCTCGACCTCCGGAGCGAGTCGCCGTGACTAAAACTGCGGTGTCTCCTGACTGAATTAAAACTGAACCCCCAGCTTGAGGGGCAAGCAAACCCACCTTCAGTCGAATATCCCGTCCATCAAAGGATATTGACTTGTCTAGCTCTACCATGTGGTACTTTGTCCTTCTATCATTTTTCTTTATCTTTCGCAATCGTAGCACTTAGGTACTGGTGGTGCCTTTAGGTAGATGACGGCACTCAGGAGACGAGGAGGGACAGGGGAGCAAGGGCGCAGGGGAGCGACGATGACTACTGATGAATTAACTCAAAGAGCGGTACATCCGAAAGGGCGTCTACTACCCCGTCCATCAGATAAATGTCCAGGACTCGGAATCCGCCCGATTGTCTCAAATCCCAAAGATTGCCACAATCGGATAGAGGGCGTGTTAGTTGCAAATACAAAATTGAACATCACCGCCGTGTAACCCTTAATGGGAGCAATTTCTAGCATTGCTCCCATCAACCTAACCCATGCCTTGACCCCGCTCAAGCAGGTTGTACAATAAATCCAGCATTGCAGATGTGGCTGCACCATCCGGGAAAGTTGGGTTTGAGATAGAAAAATCCCAAGATTTTCATCGGCGTTGGTGGATTTAGTGTGGTTGTAAGTGACAACAAAAGCATCGTGGCTCATCCTGTAGTCAGCAAATTCTACTTTGGATAGAGGTTGATTTTGGGGATAAGTTTGACCCTCAATAATAATCTGATTCAGTAACTCTCTGACTGCATCTTGCTCCTGAGGAAACATCCGGTCTAGTTCGACTTTAGTCTCATTTTGCAAGGTAGTTAAAAAAGACAGATTAATTTTCATTTGTTAGTAAAATTTGTAATAATTGATGCTTGTAATTTAGCTGGAGAAAGAAAAAGATCGGATTATCTAATAGCTAATTTTTGATTTAATAAACCTTAATAAATTGAGTTAATTTTCCCAAAAAAAGCTTCTAAATATGGCAATTTTACACGGTAGTTGGCTCGTTCAACCTCAGGGTGGTTATCTATTTGTTTGGGGAGAAATTTGGCGACCCATGACGCCAGCGATGTCTTCTCAAACCGATACGGCGGCATCCCATCCGATGGCGATGACGCAGGCAGAATTAATCGCTTTTTTGCGATCGCGTAGTATCTTTGGAGAATCGAGCCGCCTTTCGAGAAGTCGCGCTAACGAGAAATGGCACAAGAAAGCGATCGCTCTGCCCAGTCAAACTTTAGAAACAGGCGAGCCAATTTACCCGGTGCTGTCTACCAAAATGCTTTCAGAAGGTGCGGATGCTTCAACCTTATCCTTACACCTCTGGCAAGTTGAAGGGCTGTGTCTCCATCCTCTGGAAGCAATACAATTTTTGCAAGCGCTACCCCTTGGCTCTTTTAAAGCGTCTGATGCTTATGTAGGGGGAGATTTACGCTATTGGGCACAGGTTAGCCGATGGATTTTGGATCTTCTGGTGCGATGTAAGTTTTTACCAACCCTGCATCGGCAGTTGGATGGTACAGTTGTCGCCGGTTGGCAACCCCTACTCGATAGTGCGTTAGATCAAGCGCGTTTGGAAAAGTTTACCCAGCTAATGCCCTCTGCTTGCCGCACCTATCAACACTCAGAGGTCAGTAGTAAAGAAAAACCTAACGAACAACTGACACCAGACGCACCAAAGGAATTACTTTTGGGATTCTTAGGCAGTGTGATAGACGCGCAAGTGCGTTCGGGTGTTGGTAATTCTCCCTTACCAGCAGTAGAACCGATAGTTCGGGAGTGGCTGCAAGCCCTTTCGACCGCATCAAATACCCTGAAGGCAGAACCGACGGCAATCGGACGCTTGGAAGTGGCACTTCAGACTTGGACATCGCCAGTGCAAGATCATTTAGTCGCCGCAGTGTTCGCTAGCGGGGAGTTGAGAACCAGCCAATACCAACAAAACCGATTTCGCACCTGTTTCCTTCTCCAACCACCCGCATCAGGCGATGAGAATTGGAGTTTAGAATACTCTCTCCAGGCAACGGGCGACCCAGAATTTTTGGTAGATGCAGAAACTATCTGGAACCATCCCTTAGAGCGTTTGGTCTTCAAAGGGCGCACGATTGAGCATCATCAGGAGACTTTTCTGAGTGGCTTAGGTTTGGCTGCCCGACTTTATCCTCCCATTGAATCCAGCTTGCATGACCGTCGCCCGCAGTTTTGTCGCTTGACACCCGTGCAGGTGTACGAATTTATCAAGGCGGGTGCATGGCGACTAAAAGACAGTGGATTGGGAGTCGTGATGCCGTCCAGTCTGATGCCTGCGGAGGGAGAAAATAGGCACTTGGGGCTGAAAATTCGCTCCAGCACCACACCGGGCAGAGGTCAATCGGGATTGCAAAGCTGGCTGTCTTTCGAGTGGGAATTAGCGATTGGCGATCGCACGATTTCTAAACAAGAATTTGACCGCCTGATCGCCCTGCAAAGTCCGCTGGTGCAAGTAAATGGGGAGTGGATAGCCCTGCAACCCTCCGATGTTAAAGCCGCTCAGTTGCTGCTGGCAACGCCCAAAGACCAGATGGCTCTCTCCTTAGAAGATGCTCTGCGGCTGAGTACCGGCGATACCAAGGTGATTGAAAAACTTCCGGTGGTTAGCTTTGAGGCAGCAGGGCCACTTCAGCAGTTGCTAACGACTTTAACTAATAATCAGGCGGTGGAAGCGATCGCGCCTCCTGCCAATTTCCAGGGGCAGTTGCGACCTTATCAAGCGCGGGGCGTCGGCTGGCTCTCTTTCCTCGAACGCTGGGGTTTGGGAGCCTGTCTCGCAGACGATATGGGTCTGGGAAAAACTATCCAGTGTATTGCCTTTCTGCTAAATTTGCAAGAAGAAGAGAAATTAGAGGCACCGACGCTATTAGTTTGCCCAACTTCAGTTTTGGGTAACTGGGAACGGGAAGTTAAGAAGTTTGGCCCCACGCTGAAAGTGGTCGTCCATCACGGAGATAAACGACCGAAAGGGAAAGCGTTGGAGAAAGCTGTTAAGGGCAAAGATTTGGTGATTACCAGTTATTCACTGGCATTTCGAGATGCCAAAGACCTTCAGAGTGTTTCTTGGCGGGGTGTGGTGCTGGATGAAGCTCAAAATATTAAGAATCCACAGGCGAAGCAATCGCAAGCAGTGCGTCAGTTAAAAGCAGGTTTTCGGATTGCGCTAACAGGAACTCCGGTGGAAAATCGCTTGGCAGAACTGTGGTCAATTTTAGATTTCCTGAATCCGGGGTATTTGGGAACGCGGGATTTCTTTCAACGCCGGTTTGCTTTGCCGATTGAAAAATATGGAGATATGGCTTCGTTGCAGACATTGCGATCGCTTGTTAGTCCTTTTATCCTGCGACGACTGAAAAGCGATCGCAATATCATTCAAGATTTGCCAGAAAAGCAAGAAATGACTGTATTCTGCGGACTCTCTGCCGAACAAGCTGCACTCTATCAAAAATTGGTGGAAGAATCGCTGGTTGAAATTGACAACAGCGAAGGTGTGCAACGCAAGGGAATCATTTTAGCTTTGTTGATAAAATTAAAGCAGATATGCAACCATCCTGCCCAATTTTTAAAGGAAAAAGAACTGGTAGCACAGCGTCGATCTGGTAAACTTCAGCGTTTAGAAGAGATGTTGGAGGAAGCTTTATTAGAAGGCTATCGCGCTTTGATTTTTACTCAATTTGCCGAGTGGGGAAAACTTCTCCAACCTTATTTAGAGAAACATCTAGGTTGGGAAACTTTGTTCTTGTATGGAGGTACTCGCAAACAACAAAGAGAGGAAATGATCGACCAATTTCAGAACGATCCTGAAGGTCCGAGAATCTTTATTCTTTCTTTAAAAGCAGGTGGCACTGGACTCAATTTAACACGGGCAAATCATGTCTTTCATTTCGACCGTTGGTGGAACCCAGCAGTCGAAAATCAGGCAACCGATCGGGTATTTCGGATTGGTCAAACTCGGAATGTGCAGGTACATAAATTTACCTGCACTGGCACTTTGGAAGAAAGAATTAATGAAATGATTGAAAGTAAGAAAGCATTGGCAGAACAAGTGGTGGGCGCTGGTGAACAGTGGATTACGGAACTGAATACTGACCAACTCCGCAATTTATTATTGTTGGATCGTACTGCTGTAATTGATGATGAATAACAAACTGTTTATGGTTCATGGGTTTAAGACTGTAAGGCTGAACCTGGAAATGATAAAAGGGATAATAATGCAAGATGGGATTAGGATAAAAAATGAATAATTACGAAATTCAAAGCCGCGAATGGTGGGTACAAGAATGGATTGATCTATTAGAGAAATCCCGGTTCAAAAAGCGATTGGAAAGGGCACGAAATTATGCAATGCAGGGAAATGTTCTCAGCATTGACTTTCAAGGGTCAAAGGTGTTAGCGAAAGTGCAAGGTACGGCACCAGAACCCTATCAAGTTTCCCTATCGCTAGACCCTTTTACGGATGAACAGTGGGATTATGTGATTGAAACCATGTCTCAACGGGCGATTTTTTCTGCCCAATTATTGGCAGGAGAAATGCCGCTAAACATTCAAGAAGTGTTTACCGCCAATGGTTTGAGCATATTTCCCTTTACCCTGTCCGATATCCAGGCACGGTGTAGCTGTCCGGACAAGGAAATTCCCTGCAAACATATTGGTGCAGTTTATTATCAGTTAGGCGATCGCTTCAGTGAAGATCCTTTCGTAATCTTCCAGTTGCGGGGACGCACTAAAGAACAAATCCTCGATACCTTACGCAAACTAAGACGCGGTAGCGAACAAAATTCTGAGACAGAAACTTCGATGGCTGAGACATCCCAGCCATCGGGCGAGGGTACTTCATCCCTACCAGTAACCCCACTCAAAATTGAGCAATTCTGGCAATACGACGAACCGTTAGATTCTTCACTGGTGGTAATTGCACCTACCGGCGACACCGTATTAAATGTACTGGGGTCAATTCCTCTAGCATCCGATTCTAGTCAAGCGGTGATGCAATATTTAGACACCGTTTATCAAACAGTCAGTCAGCAAGCTTTTCTAGCGGCGATGAATTTAGAAGAAAATTGAGCGTTTGAGAGGCGCAATATTGCATCTCATAAAACCTCTTGTTGTAGCTATACTACCCACAATCCGTCCTTTGAACTGTCACAATCGATACTTTCACAAAACAGTTGGATTGTACGTAGTTCACTTATTTAAAGGGTGGAATTGCAGATGGTAAGCCCACCCGCATAAACAACCGCGCGAAGGCTTGTGAAAAGTGTTCTAAAAATGGTGACTTTAATCGCCAACGCAAGCTGAACTCAGTCGCATATTTCACAAGATAGTCATAGGGCAAGCTATATATTTCTCGAAAATCTACAACGAGTGCTTCTCGATTATTGGCTGGATTTGTTGGCGATGCTAGCAAATGCAATCCTTCAACTCTACCTTTCAATACCTCATTCCATTTACCCTTTTTTGCAAAATCTGGGTTAGCTTCCTCAAACTGTGATAAAGAGAAAATTGGACTCAGCGCCACTAAACGCACCTTTTTGTTTTCCAAGTCACAGCTTTGATTCAAAATTATCAAATCAAATTCGTTTATTTCTACCTCTATGTCTTGTATTTGGTCGTTTTTGCCAAAAGTGGTTGGATCAAACACTGGTACAGGCACAAGACATCCAGGCAGGTAGTCACCCTGCCTGAGGGTTGGCTCATTTACCTGCACCCAGAAAGGCTCTATCGTCATTCTTCGTCTAGTGGGTACGGCAGAGGTTTTCCACGCCCTTTGAACTGGGCACGCATATGCACACGCTCCGAGCGCTTTGGTGGCACTAGATTGTAATTGATTTCTCTAATATTTTCCAGAGACTCTAAGAATTCCTGAATAGCTGTCAAATCTAGCAAAATGTTTTCAGTTACCTGTGCAATTTTTCGCCCCTCAGGGCTTTGCAGCTGAGATGTAACTTTTGATTCTCGCACCAGTAATTTGGGCGGGGTTGTAATTTCGTTAGGACGTAGGGGGGAAACTGTAGCCATTAGTTGATCAACTCCCTTGTGCGATCTGTGATGCAAGCTTCAAAGACCTGATCTGTCCGGATGTGCAGTTGTTCCAGATAATTCCAAAGTCCTACTTGATCGTTGGGTATGTCCCGTTCTCGAAATACGTCAATATCCAAGAGTACAGACACCACATCAGGGGCTGGTGGAGGAACTATCGCTTGATTGAGAACAAGCATTGCTTCTAGATCGTGCTGGGGAATTTGTAATTGCATGAAGTAGCCACTTAGCCCTTGCGGCAAGTCGGGCGAGACTTCAGGCACCGTCCGTAGGTAATCCTTAAAATCATTCAGTGGAAGAGGGATATCTAGTCGATTAATGTACCGAACTGCTATCCGGGCGATCGCCTTTGGGTTCGTCAGTGACCGATAAATACTCCAAAGCCGATGTGCTTGTTCTCGGAATGTCTCCCAAGAGTCGTAGGGAGCAAGCTGGCTGAAGCTGAAGCCATCCAGACGTGCCTGAAAAATCTGTTTTTGATTACTACTGGAGAATCTATAGCCTATTTGGGTTTGACTGGCTGTAGCCCCAACACTAGCACCAGCTATCATTAGCCCCTCTACAACAAACATATCCTCACGGATTGGGTAGTCAGTCTGGATGGTAAGGTACACTTGCGCCAATGTGTCGAGTTTAACTTCTTCAGGAAGTTGAACCCGTAGGTCTATCACCGCTTCGGTGATCGGGGCGCGTGAATAGTGTTTTCGGGCTTGCATACCAATTATCGTAGCCTCCTCCGGCTACGGAAGCAATGGCAGGCTATAGCACCTCTACAAACTTTTCGGCTTCTTGGCTCTCCTGACTTTTTGGGGATAAATAAAAGTAAAAATTATTGTCATGCTGTAGCTTGCTTCCGAAAGATGCCACGCTACTACGCAAGCCAAATTCGTTTATTACTGCCCAAATTCTAGCCGCGCCTGCTCCACTAAATCAGCGGTGACAACTTCCAAACCCCCTGCACGAGCGATCTGCTCAATTCGCTGACGCGCTTGGGAACGAACAAAAAAAGGAATATTTTTCAGCTTTGCCTTTGCTTCCGGCGTCCACTGTAAAACATCTGTAAAATCAGAATCGCGCATGGCACACCAGCCCTTAGCTATCAGCCGGTCGGCTTTTAGCTGGTAAACTTAATCGCATTTTATCAAGTTGCGATCGCGATCGCGTATGCCGCTCCTCGCGCCATGACACACCAGCTTTAGGAGAATCAATTCTTTGGCTGAGCTTGCTTTAGTTTCTTCTGTGCCGATTGCAGCAGTTGTTGGGCTTCTCGATAGTCGCTTGTGCCTGGTTTGACCATTTTCAACTGATGGATAATTTCTTGCATCTGGCTGAATATCTGGTTGCGATCGACTTGGGAACTATCTTTGGGTATAGACACCAGCAAAGCGTTGATTTGTTGTTGAACATTATTGAAGGCTTCGTGAGACTCGCGTTCTGCTTTCAATCGAATTTGCACGGTGTCTAAATTAGTCTGGTACGTTACCAGTAACTTTTGCGCTTCCACATAGTCAACGTCTTCCGCGCGAATGTTTTGCAGCCGTTCAATTGCCTTGCCCCACAAGTTTTCAAGTTGTTGCCACCGCTGTGCTGTATGGGGTGGATTCTGCCCAGCTTTAGCAGCAGCGAAGGCAAATTGCTTGGCACCTTCGATTAACTTGCTGGTGTGTCCCTGAGCCTGGTTTTGCTGTGAAAGCTGGTTCTTTATCTGCTCCAGTCGAAAATGAATCGAGGCTGTTTGCTCATTAGGGATTGTCTGCGTATCATATCCGCTAACATAGCGCCGACCCTTGCGGTTGTAAGAGTATCGCCGGGAGGAGACTGTATCTGAAACAGGCAGATAATCGATTTGTTTTTTGGCTTCACTTAATTTATTTTCGCCCAATGCCAAATCTGTTGCGGTCTTGGCTTGGTTAATTAATTCTTCTGCTTTTTCTAAAGATGCGATCGCTTCCTGATAGCGATCTTCTGTACTCATGGGAGCATTTTGTCCCACTGGCTGATGAGCTGTGGGAGATAGCAAAATTGCCAAAACAAGCGTCCCAGTTCCCCCAACTAGCAACACAGTCCCTCCAACTACCGCACAGCCAGCTAATTTGATTGCGCCGAATATTCCCAGCGGACGGTTGGCTTTTGCTGCCGCTAGCAGTGCCTTCTGGCTGAAGTTTGCATAGGTGGAGATGACGATCTTCCGCAGTTCTTCTAAGGAGGCAGGTGAGCCTGGTTGCGATCGCAGTTTTTCTAATTCCTCTAGTACAAGCTGCTGCTCCATTTGACTTAGAGGATCATTACCAGCGCATTTCTTCACTTCCGCACGGAGGATTTGAAAGGCGCGATTGTTGAGACGGGACATAAACTACACCTAGCAACTCATCTTAGTGTTCCCGTAACTGACTGGAAAATCCCACAAATCAGATTCGCGCAGTGGTTCCCAGAAACTCGCTCAGATGGCAATAACATCTGCTCAGCGTGCAGACGGTGCAGCTCTTATTCCAAAACATCTCCCGCTTTGCTAGACAGTAGAACACGCTTAGTTGAACTAATATCTTCAGGACTCGCCGCACATCACCACATCTGAGGGCAACCACAGGGGGATTGAACCCGAAAAAACGCTGTATGTATAAGCTTTGCGTAAGTCCCGATCTTGCCCCTAGCGAATTATATTTGCTAGGGGCAATCTTTTTAGGAAAGATAAAGTTCCGACTTAGGGTTGAAGATTAAAGATGGCAATCTTTAGATAAACCGTGTCAACTGCACGCGGTAACGTTCTTTTTTAGTGACCGCAATTTCCCCAATCTCTAGCCGTCCTTTGCCGCGAATCGCAATTAAGTCTCCAGACTTAAGAATATGACTTGCCTGGGTGACTTCTTTCCAATTCACTCGCACATCACCGCCGTCAATAAAATCAACCATTTTGCTGCGAGACATTCCAAAGCCAGCGGAAGCGATCGCATCCAGCCTCAAAGAAGCCTCAACCGTGGTCAATTCTTTCTTTTTCGGTTCCCGAATTTTTAACTCGCTCAACTCAATTTGCCGGGTTTTCACCGGGACGGAACGCACCTGATTGAGATGCATTCCCAAAAACTCCACCATTTCTGGAACGACAATCGCCTGCGCTCCTTGCTCTCCCAGCACAATCACGTCGCCAGTTTTTTCGCGCACAATCCCACACCCCAACATTGCGCCGAGGAAGTCTCGGTGGGTGGATTGGTCAAACAAAAAATTACCGGCAATATCGATAGCAGCAATAGAGACTTGTGACGAATCGAGGGGCAATTCTGCACGCGCGATCGCAATTCTCTGTCGTTCAGCTTGCGGATAACCTCCCCAAGCGACCAGTTGGACTTCTGTTAAACGATTAAACGCTTGCTGAATCTCAACCAGTTCTGGAGGAGACAGAAAATCCGTAAACACCACTTCCCAAGTTTTAATTGCTTGATCCGCTTGGTCGATAACACGCGCCACAGTCTCTCGATTTTCGACTCCTTTGAGGAGTTCTTCCCTTGGCAACATACAGCAGATGCTTGATTGAGGTGAAACTGTCTTGATTCTATCGTTGCAATTATGATCCAATGTTTTAGCGATCGCCGTACCGAAACTTTGAGACGGTTCTACCCAAACCGATTATCGAGCCGACAAGCGCAACTCCCAAACAAGTTAGCAATATTTGCATCTATACCACCTCCCAGTGACTTGCGCTCAGGCTGGTACTTAAAGTAACAACGTTCTGTTGATTACTTTCTCTGTCCGTGGATGGAAGCCCCAGCCAGCTCAAACGCTTGGGAGATGTTTATTTTCTAGACTCCCTCTGAGTCAACGTAGCCTTGAATATTTTCTGGCTCAAACTGACGGAGAATCCGAGTAGCTTGGCGGGTGATCGTTTCGGAAGCTTTCACGACAATCAGATACTTACCGGCATTGAGGCGATTGCGGTAAGGCAAGGCGTCACCACTCCCCAGTGCCAAGCCTACCCCACCTCCCACAAACAAGCTACCCATCGCACCAGAGGCGGCACCTAAAAGTCCAGCAATCAGGTAATTGCCGATTTGACCCGCCCAGGCAAAGGTTTCTAAACCCGTGGTGATGTTGAAAGCTACTCCAGCGAAGAATCCAAAGGGGATCAGCCAATAAGCCATCAGCTTTGATTGCTTTTTAGCTTGCTCATTAGGGTCAATTAAGCCAAATTCATCAGCGCTTTTGTATCCTCTGCCCAGGATACTGACTTTTTTCATCGGTAAGCCTTCTTTCTCTAAAGCGGAATAGGCGGCTTCTGCCTGGATGCGGTCTGGCAGTACGGCGACGAGATAATTCATAGCGATTCGTTAAATGCTGAGATAGCCTTAGTTAAAGCCTAGCAGTGCAGGGACAGCAAATCTTCTACCGTAATTAGGATGCACAAGTGCGATCGCGAAGCGCAGAAAAAGTCAGTTCGCGCGATGCTGACGCTGAGGCTGTGTTTTGTTTCCTTGGGCTATCGGCGAGAAGCACTTCGCCCACGCGAATGAAAGTTAAAAACTTTCAGCCAACTAGCCGTACAAAGACACCTGATACAGTTAAAATGACCTTCTGCCTCTGTTGTTCGTGGTGGCGAGTGATTAGACGCGATGCCTAAGCCAACTCCCATCAAGCAAGCCTGCTCCCAAGGTTTTACCTGCACGCGATCGCGTAATGCCAGGGAGCGCTCCTGGCGAAGTGTATGCAACACAACGTGCGACTTGCGGTCTTGACCTTTTAAGAGTCGTGCGTGCGTGTCGCGATGAAATTTTTATCTAGACTCACCTGCCGATCATGTCCAAGGTTCTTGTTTCCGATCCCATAGACCAAGTTGGAATAGACATCCTCTCCCAGGTTGCCCAAGTTGATATTAAAACAGGTCTTTCTCCAGAAGAACTGGTGCGAATTATGCCAGAGTATGACGCTCTGATGATTCGTTCTGGAACCCACGTCACCAAAGAAATTATCGAAGCTGGCACCCAGCTAAAAATCATTGGTCGTGCTGGAGTTGGCGTCGATAATGTCGATGTTACAGCCGCCACCCGACAAGGAATTGTGGTGGTCAATTCCCCCGAAGGCAATACAATTGCAGCGGCAGAACACGCCTTGGCAATGATGCTATCGCTCTCCCGTTATATCCCCGATGCCAATCAGTCGGTGAAAAGCACTCAGTGGGATCGCAAGAGTTTTATCGGCGCTGAAGTTTACAAGAAAACGCTGGGTGTTGTCGGTTTGGGGAAAATTGGTTCCCATGTCGCCAGCGTTGCCAAAGCGATGGGGATGAAACTGCTAGCTTACGATCCCTTCATTTCGGTAGAACGGGCTTCGGAACTAGGTTGTCGTCTGGTAGAGCTGGATTTGCTGTTTCAGGAATCAGACTACATTACCCTGCACATTCCCAAAACTCCAGAAACGACTCACCTAATTAACGCCGAAGCGATCGCTAAAATGAAACCCACGACGAGGATTATCAATTGTGCCCGTGGTGGCATTATTGATGAGACAGCCTTGGCGGAGGCTCTGAAAGCTGGCAAAATTGCTGGGGCGGCGTTGGACGTTTTTGAGACAGAACCTCTCGGCGAGTCGGACTTGCGATCGCTGGGGAAAAATCTCATCCTCACTCCCCACTTGGGAGCCTCTACAGCAGAAGCGCAGGTAAATGTCGCCATTGATGTTGCCGAGCAGATTCGGGATGTCCTGCTGGGGCTACCAGCGCGTTCAGCAGTGAATATTCCAGGCTTGCGTCCTGACGTATTGGAAAAACTCAGACCTTATCTTCTCTTGGCGGAAACCCTGGGTCATTTAGTCGGGCAACTGGCTGGAGGACGGATTGAGTTGTTGAATATCAGCTTGCAGGGAGAATTGGCAACCAATCAAAGTCAGCCTCTCATCGTGGCAGCACTCAAAGGGCTGCTCTCTCAAGCGTTGCGAGAGCGAGTGAACTACGTCAATGCCAGTATTGAGGCAAAGGAGCGGGGAATTCGCGTGATTGAAACGCGGGATGCCTCGATTCGAGATTATTCGGGTTCGCTGCAACTGGCGGCGAGGGGTTCGCTAGGAGAACACTCTGTTACTGGGGCTTTGTTGGGCGATAACGAAATTCGGATCACCAGCATTGATGATTTTCCCATCAACGTCCCCCCCACTTCTAATATGCTGTTTACGCTGCACCGCGATATGCCAGGAATTATTGGGAATATTGGTTCCCTATTGGGCAGCTTTAATGTCAATATTGCCAGTATGCAGGTGGGTCGTAAAATCGTGCGCGGTGATGCAGTGATGGTGTTAAGCCTGGACGATCCCCTACCTGAGGGAATTTTGGCGGAAATTCTCAAGATTCCCGGCATTCGAGATGCCTATACGGTAACTTTATAAGTGCTGAGGACTGAGGACTGAGGACTGAGTATGAAGAAAAGAGGTACAAAAAGAGTAAATTCTTTTTAATTTCTCTTTACTGTAATTCCTAAGCTCTACGCTCTAACCTTCCTTAGTCCTCAGTCCTGATGTATGGCAATTGCGAATTTTCGGCTTGGGTGGGGAAATTTTGCTAACCTTCCTTAGTCCTCAGCCCGTGCTTCGCACCGCGCGTGCTAACAGTCCTCAGTCCTGATGTATGGCAAACACCTGGTGGGAAATTCAAGTTCTCTGCGACCCAGCCTTAGAAGATTTAATCTTCTGGCGGCTGGAAAAATTTGGCTGTCGCGGTACATCCATTGAGGTCAAAGGACACTCGTGCCTGGTATGTGGTTATTTATCCGCACTCCAAGCGCAGTTATTGGATTTGGCAGCGCTGTCTCTGTGGCTGCGTCAAGATGCGCTGAATGTGGGAATGCCGATGCCGGTGATGGATTGGCATTTAATTGATGAGGAGGATTGGGCAAGTAGCTGGAAGCAATACTGGCAACCTCAAGAAGTTGGCGATCGCTTATTAATCTACCCCGCCTGGTTGCCCCCTCCAGAGCAGACGGAACGGCTTACCCTACGCCTCGATCCCGGAGCCGCTTTTGGCACCGGCACCCATCAGACGACTCAGCTGTGTCTGGAAGCATTGGAAATGCGATTGGGGTTGGGCACCCCCGATATCGTCGTGGCAGATATTGGTTGTGGTTCTGGCATTCTCTCAATTGCCGCGATGCTGTTAGGTGCCGAAAGAGTTTATGCCGCAGATATTGACCCGATGGCGGTACGAGCCACTCACAGCAACCGAGAACTCAACAAAATTAGCCCCGAACAGTTGATTGTGGAGCAAGGCAGTATCGAGCGCTTGATGGAACTGATAGATGAGCCGGTCGATGGCATTCTTTGCAATATTCTAGCGGAGGTGATTATCGATTTGATCCCGCAGATGACAGAGATGGCTAAACCCAGCACTTGGGGGATTATTAGCGGCGTTTTGCTGGAACAAGCCAAACCAATTGCCGATACTTTAGAGCAACACGATTGGATTGTTGCCACCCTCTGGCGGCGTCAAGAGTGGTGCTGCTTTAATATTCGGCGCTCATAAATTAGGACTGAGGAGTGAGGAGTCAGGACTGAGTGCTGAGGACTGAGGACTGAGTGAGGAGTGCAGAGTCAGAACTCAGGACTTAGTAATTAATCACTCATAGCTTTTTATAGCTTTTTACTCAGTCCTCAGCCCTCAGTCCTGACTCCTCAGTCCTCAGTCCTGACTCCTCAGTCCTCAGTCCTGACTCCTCAGTCCTCAGTCCTGACTCCTCAACCCTCAACCCTTAATCTGTGCGGACGACATCCTGATAGAATCTGGTGCATATTCACGACTGCACCAATAATGGCGATCGCGGGTGCCCCAAATCCAGTCGCCTCAACTTGCGCCACAATCGTGTCTAAGGTGCCAATGAGTTCTTCCTGTTCCGGTCGAGTTCCCCAGCGCACCAACGCCACTGGCGTCTCTGGGCTTAAGCCTGCTGTCTGAAGTTGTTCCGTAATGTAGGGTAAGTTGTGAACGCCCATGTAGATGACAATGGTTTCGGAACCCTGGGCGATCGCTTGCCAGTTCACAGCAGGTCGATACTTCCCGGCGGATTCGTGTCCGGTAACAAATGTCACCGAGGAGCTATAAGCGCGGTGAGTTAAAGGGATTCCTGCATAAGCGGGTGCTGCAATCCCAGATGTCACCCCCGGTACTACTTCCACCGGCACTCCCGCATTTACTAAGTCTTCCATCTCCTCGCCGCCACGACCAAACACAAAGGGATCGCCACCTTTGAGGCGCACCACGATTGCCTCAGTTTGTGCTTTTTCAATTAACAGTTGAGTCGTCTCTTCCTGCAATAGGGAATGACGCCCCATCCGCTTTCCAGCGTCAATTTTTTCGGCTTGGGGATTAATCATTGCCAAAATTTGGGGACTTACCAGAGCGTCGTAAACTACGACATCGGCACACTCCAACAGCCCTTTCCCTTTGAGGGTTAACAAACCGGGATCTCCCGGCCCTGCACCCACTAGATATACTTTACCCAAACACGTTCTCCTGTTTACCTGTGTGTTCTCTGTAAGTGTGAGGTTCATTGACTTCTCAAATCCCAAATTAAATCCGCTAATTCCGCACTAGCGCCGATTGGTTCAGCCATCTGGAGTTTTGCCGAGGGAAACTGCTGGGATAATCGCTCAACTGTTTGAGCGATCGCATCCGTAATTCCCCCAGCAAATAGAAAATAAGGCAGGATGGCGATTTTCTCCTTCCCCGCCTCAACAAACGCTTTCACCCTGTCCTCTAGGCTGGGTGGCACCGACCAGTAAGCAGGCACTGCTTCCAAAGTCCTTGCAATTGTCTCTACTGGCTGATTTCCCCCGCTACGGCGGCTTCCGTGAGCTAAGAGAATTCGGGCGTCTGCTGTTATCGAAGCGAATTGACTGGCTAACAGACGACTCAAGCCAAGGTGAGTCCCTAAGTGAGGACAAATGTCAAGTTTTAATTTAGAGCCAAACGCGGCTTGAGCGATCGCTACTTCTTCTGGGATATCCTCCATTACATGAACTCCCGGCAGTAGAAATAGCGGCAACACCTGAATGCAGTGGTACTCAGATGCAACAGCGCGATTCTGCTTCACAGACGCTACGCGATCGCCAAATTGCCGAATTTGCTCGTGCAACGGCTGGGTTGCCAATTCAAGCACTGCTGTACCTACCAGTGGTTCTTGTAGAAACGCAAAATTTCGCGTCTCTAGCATCGGCGGCGCAGCCAAGCGGCGAACTGGTTGAGATGCCTGCACCCAGGCAATATCCGACCGCCGCACCTTCTCGTAGATCAGGGTTGCCAGCTGTTCTACAGCGGCTTGGGGGCGAGGGTCGCGGCTTCCGTGAGAGACCAGTAGATAGGCAGATGACTTGGGCAAGAGCGTAACTAAAAGCTTTTGAGCAGTTTCTTTATTCAATTTGATATCTTTTCTAGCAACAATTTCTGTATCAATCGTTTCCAATTGACAATTTATCCTGGTGGTTTACCAATTTGGGCACCGCTGAGGGTTAGAAGATTTCTAATATTATTAATAACTTATTCATAAAAATAGAGCCACTGGACTACACCTCCCAGTGACTCTATTTTTTCTAATTGACTTCTGCCGCTGACTGTTTACTGTTTAACTTACTGTTTAACTTCAGCAGATGGATCGGCGATATACTGGAAATCTGGCTCCGAGTTCCAAGGCCCACGCTCATCTTTACCATTCGTAGACAAGTTGAAGTAAAGATTGACAGTTTCATCAGGCTGGATATTGCCAAAGAAAGGATCGGTCAATTTACCCAACGAAGAAAGCGCATTCATGAACATCTTCGTATGAGAAATTTCGCGGGTCAGCAAATGTACCAAGGTGTCTTTCGTCCCTTGATCTGGAGCCATTTTGATCAACTCCTCATAGGTTTGACGCGCCCCAGCTTCAGCGGCAAGATTTGCCCTCAGATCGCGCACAACATCGCCACCTTCATTGATATACGCCGCTGTCCAAGCGCTTCCCTGGCTATCTAAAAAGTGTGGCCCCATGCCGCGTACAGCGAAAAGCGTACTCCTGTAAGCTTCTGTTTGATCGACATTCTTGGTGTGTGATTCGATCAGTTTGCCCACCATTTCTAAGTGGCTGAACTCTTCGATGGCAATATCTTGGAGCATATCCCGAATACCGGGATTTTCGCAGTGAAAGGACTGCACCCAATACTGTAAAGCGGCTGTTAATTCACCCGTTGCTCCCCCAAACTGCTCTAGCAGCAGCTGGGCAAAACGTGGATTAGGCTCTTTGATACTAACAGTATGGATGGGTTCTTTTTTATGGAAAAACACGAATCAATTCCTCCCCTCTATTTGCCGGATCGCTGAGTGTTTACCAAGATTTTTTGTAAAGAAATTCTAAAAAAGCAATTCTTTTTCTTTTACAAATCAAGGTATATAGCCATACTTTAGATCGGGTATCAAATCTATTCCTGCCTCATCAGGTAGACTTAATTGGGGGATTCTTCTATAACCAGAGGAGGACACAAAAAACCAAATTTAAATGAGCCAATTTTTTAGCTAAAACCGTTCCAATCGCTCAACCGAGGATGAAAATAGCCGAGAAGGCAGAAAAAACTAAGCGATACTGCACTGTTCTAGTTTCCCAGCCATTGCACTGGCGTGACGCCACCATTCATAACCACCCACCCACCGCCGCGATGGCAGATGTCCGATGGGTGCCTTGTCGCTAAATTTTAAACCAGAGTCAGCAACATACGGGTTGTGGGTAGACCAGCCAACGCGATCGCAAAAATTGCTATATTCTCCCCCAACCTCTAGAAAAATTTGCTTTTGCACGCTGAAGCCAAAGCGCCCCTGGCTGTACTTTATCCATAACTGGTCAATTGTCCATAAATCCTCGCAAGGAAACTTTTGAATATCGCTGTTGAATAGATAGTTATTGCTTGACTTGCCGACTACCAGACACATCACTACCCAGGTTTCTTGGTCGGCTTCTTTCCATTTCTTTTTAGCGAGTAAATCCCGCAATTTTGTATAGTCAACTCCGACTTCTGAATTCAAAGCACTACCACCCAATCGTTGAGATTGAGTTGGAACTAGGGGTGTAGGACTGGGGTTTAAATTCTGCTGTACCGCTTGCAAGGCAGAGACACCGTCTTGGTAGCGATCTTTAATATTATTTTGCAGCAGCCGATCCAAAATTTGACCCAGGCGATCGCTGACCTTTCTCTCCTTGGGCAAAAAATCGCGCCACCCCCACCCGTTATTCATAATGTCATACATCTTCAGGGGCGGAACGCCAGTTAGCAAGTAAATACAAGTGACGCCCAGACTGTAGAGGTCGCTGGAAGGAAAGGCTTTACCCCGCGTTTGTTCGGGTGCCATATAATCCGGGCTACCGACAATCGTGCCGGTGTTGAACAAAGCAGTATCGGTGAATAGTTTGGCAATCCCAAAATCGATCAAGATCAACTGACCTTCCCTTTCTCCTGGGGAAGAGGAGGTTGAGGGGGTGCGTCGGATAATATTCGCTGGCTTAATGTCTCGGTGAATTACCCGATGTTCGTGGATATATTGCAAAACTGGCAACAAATCCTGCAAAAATTCCCAAATCTGCGTTTCGTTATAAATGTCCCGTCGCTGCAATTCCTCCGCTAGAGTGTGTCCGGAAATCAACTCCTGCACTAAATACAGTTGCTGCTGCTGTTCAAAGTGGGCTAATAGGGAGGGAATTTGCGGATGTTTCCCCAGTTCATTGAGGTGTATCGCTTCCTGACGAAATAAGGAAACTACCTTTCTAAAATTGGCTGGATCTTGCTGTGGGAAGCAGAGTTGCTTGATGACACAACTGGGTTTGGAGGGAATATGCTCATCCACCGCCAAAAAAGTTCTCCCCATACCGCCTTTGCCGATTGGTTTGACTGGGCGATAGCGGTCTTTAAGCAATAACACTTGCCCGCAACACAGACAAAATCTTTGATCGGAAGGATTTTGGGGTTTTTGACATCCAGAGCCAACACAGTAGATCATGGCAGCCGCGATCGCCCTCCCTGTTGATGTTCATCTCTAAGATATCCTCAATTAGAGAGATGATCGCAAGGCGTATCTATTATATAGCTGAGTAAAGCTGTCAACTCGCAGCGTTACCCGGTTCTCAGCACTTTAAGAGCGATCGCGCATCTTCAAGCAAATATTCGCCGCCAAGAAGATTATTGCTTCTCGGCCTGGTAAATATAGAAATTGTCGAACGCTCCCACCGATTCAAAATGATAAGAAGGCAAGAACGAACTAACCGCCAAATCGGTGCGGTAAATGCTAAAGAAGATAAAATTTTGCCGATGTGTAGTTTCGGCAATCAGCTGCTTAACTTGCGGACTTCCTGTCTCGACTAATAAACTGCATTGACGCTTCAAAAAACTATCGAAGTTTTCTGGAGCTTTTTCACAAACATTGTCTTTTATGTACACCGTTAGTTGCTGTAAGGCAAATTCTTCGTACTCATCCTGACTGGGATTGGTCAGCGCCATCGCTACACCCACTCCAGCCAAGGCGACTCCCGCAATCGTTGTAATAACCTGTAAACCCTTCATGGGATGTTAAAACCATTATTGTGTAGCCTTTGACTACGGCGATCGCAGTCTGAGTTCCAGGTTAACTGACGAAAGACTGGATCAACTGGCAAGCACAATGCTATATTAAAAATCTGAAATGGCGAGCGTAGCCAAGTGGTTAAGGCAGTGGATTGTGATTCCACCACTCGGGGGTTCAAGTCCCCTCGTTCGCCCTGGCTCTTTCTTGTACAGACGTAGATCGTCCGTCTCTCGAAAGTCTATCGCTTTTGGGTGCGACTACTACAAACAAAGACCCCTCCCAGTGTTGCAGCCCACCGAATACGGCTGCAACACTGGGAGGGGTTATTAATATTTTTGTGGAACACACTACTTGACGGGAACAGCCTTTACATCAACCGTGTCTGAATTGGCAGTTGAGCCAACACCTGCGACATCCGCTTCCGCCACCACTTCCTCGTCACGAGACTTGAGGCGTTGAGCTAGCATTTGGGAAACCTCGGAAACCAGCAGTGTCAGAATCACACCATCGTCAATCCATCCGATGATCGGCAAGAAGTCGGGGGCAATATCAATCGGACTGAATAGATAGAGTAATGACCCTAGAATCACCCACCAGCGATACTTGGGATTGCGGATCGTGTTGCGATACCAGTTGTAAATTGATTGGATTGAAAAATTATTCATTATTTAATCCTCCAGTTATTTTTAATATTGACAAATCTACCAGCATTATGTAGGTGTGGATATCCACCCGAAGTTTGACTAGAAGATTCGACAACAGCGGGAGAACCTCGCCCTTTGGTTCAGACTGAATGACAATGCTTGTCTAAAATTGGAATGGCTTCAAGTTGTTAAAGAAAATTAAAAGCTTGGGGAGTGTAGGAGGAAAAAATCGACCGTGACTTTTCAAGAACTGATTGAGAAGGGTGGGCCAACGATGTGGCCTCTGCTGGCTTTATCGCTGCTGTCTCTGGGCACTATTTTTGAGCGCCTGTGGTTTTGGGCAAGAATCTTGACCAAAGAAAGAGAAACTGTGGATCGCGTGCTGGAAGCAGCAACTCGCAACTGGGGAGTTGCCACTGAAATTGCTCACCAAGCTAGAAGACAGCCGATTGGGCGTTATCTATATGCTCCCTTACGACTCTCTGACCCCGATCCAGAAATGTTTAGGCTGGCACTGGAGGCAGCAGCAGACGAGGAATTAGCTTCAATGCGCCAGGGCGATAAAATCTTAGAAGCGGTGATTGCCCTGGCACCTCTACTAGGATTGCTGGGAACCGTATTGGGATTGATCAGATCCCTGAGTGGGATTCGCCTCGGCGATCTCGGAACGTCTTCAACCGCTGGAGTGACTCTAGGGATTAGCGAATCTCTAATCAGTACGGCAGCTGGGCTGATAGTCGCAATTACCAGCCTTGTCTTCTATCGACTGTTTCAAGGTTTTTTGTTTAACCAAGTCAAAATTTTCCGTAAAGCCGGAAATGAGCTGGAGTTAATGTACCGGCAGGAATGGCCCAAACTTGGTATCGATCGTCATCCGATGAAGGCGAAAGTAGAAACTTCAGATACGGCTGAATCCTAGAAGTCATTCGTCATTAGTCATTTGTCATGGGTTATTAGTCAGTAGCGAAGAATTAGGGACTAAGGACTCATGACTTTTTAAATTACCCCTGTTGTTTGAACTTATGAAGATTAACTTGGATGTTCCGGGTGATGACGCCCGAATTGAGATTATTCCGCTGATAGATGTCATCTTTTGTATCCTGACGTTCTTTCTGTTGGCTGGTTTGCAACTCACTCGTCAGCAAGCAATTAGTGTAGATTTACCCAAGGCTAGTAGCGGCACTCCGCAGATGCGAGAGATGTTGATGGTGAGCTTGGATGATTTTGGTCAAATCTACGTGGAACAACAGCAGATCAATTCAAAAGATCAGCTGACTCAGTCTTTGCAGAATTACCGCTCAACAAATCCCAATGGATTGATGGTGCTGTATGCTTCTCGGACTGCAAGTTACAACGATGTCATCCAGGTTTTGGATTTGCTGCGAGATGTGGGAGGCGATCGCGTGTCTTTAGCGACTCTACCCGGAGCCTCTGAAGCGGCGGCTGGCTCTAATACGCAGGTTCCTACGGCTCCCGGTACTCCCGGTTTAGCTCCCTATTCCGGCAACGCTCCCATCCAACCTTATAATCCCTATGCGCCACCCAGTCCATCAGCCAACCCATATAATTTGGGTCAGCCGCAATTGCCGGTGAATCCGGGACAAGCAGAGATTAATCCCACGATTCCCGGCACTATACCCGTGACACCGATTCCTGCTCCCCAAAGGACTGATTCTGCTCCCAAGAGGTAGAGACGATTCTGCCAATTTACAGAGGTCGAGGCGCAATTGTTCGTTTAAGGTAGGAGCATCAAAAGATTTTTTCACGCCTCAACTTCTGGATAGGAGGTTCATAAATATGGATTTAATCGATGTGTTAATTACCTGGTTGGTAACAGCTTCCAGTTTGTTGATTATTAGCAAGTTGCCACTAGGAGTTGAAATTGATAACCCAGGAATCGGCTATATTTCGGCAGCCGTTTTTGGGATTTTAAATGCAGCTATCAGTTTTGTATTTTTCACCTTGCCGAATACGCTAACATTTGGCATCTACGGATTTTTTGCCAAGATCCTGACTTTGGGTTTATTCTCTTTTACTCTCAATGTGATTGCACTGACATTAGCCGCTAGATTGATTACTGGCTTTCGTTTGGAAAAAGGGATTTGGAGTGCTGTCATCGGTGCGATCGCTCTCGCCGCTGTCAGTAGCTTTATTACCAGTGTCGTGATTGGTCAGCCAACAGCAATTGCGTAGGAAGTCGATCGAGGGGTAGGCATCAATTAGCGTAAAATGACCAACAACTTTAAAAACCCGTTTTCTTAGAGAAAACGGGTTTTTTGTTGCTCAGTTTTTCGGCTGGATATCTCCCAACCCCCGCTGAATTGGGGGGTTATGAAAATGTTGCAAGAAATTTAAGCGGGAACTTGGATTTTCTGGCTACCGGCAAGTCCAAAAGCGGCGTGGATGGCTTGTAAGGCGGTGACACCTTGATTTTCCGCGACGACGCAACTGATTTTTATTTCAGAAGTTGTAATCATCTGAATATTGATTTGGTGTTGGGAGAGCGCTTCAAACATTCGGGCGGCGACACCGGGTTGTCCGACCATACCGGAACCGACGATACTTACTTTAGCGATCGCTGTATCCACCAAAACTTCACCGCATCCTAAAGATGGTGCGAGTTTTTCGAGTGCTGCTTTCGCTTCTTGGGCATCTGCTTGGGCGACGGTGAAGGCAATATCGCGGGTCGCGATCCCATTCACCACGCGACAGCGTTGGGACTGGATAATCATATCCACGCTGATATTTTTCTGGGCTAAGAGTCCAAACACTTGAGCTGCCATCCCTGGACGATCGGGGATGTGGCGAATGGCGAGACGCGCTTGATTGAAATCGAGGGCAACACCTCGCACTGGGGGAGAGGAGTGCTGAGGACTGAGGACTGAGGACTGAGGAGAAATTCTGTTTTGTGGGACTGGGGAATTGTTCACCTCGAAGGTTTGGCACAACAGGGCGATCGCGCGATCACCATCATCCGCATCAATGACGCAACTAACTTTCACTTCCGAGGTGGAAATCATCTGAATATTGATCCCAGCACTAGAAAGTGTGGCGAACATCTGCGCCGCCACGCCGGGACGCCCAATCATTCCCGCACCAGCGATCGAGACTTTGGCAATTTGCCTGTCTACCATCACCTCGGCTTCTCCCTGTTCTGGGTTATTTTGGGTGCAAAGGGCGGGCGCGATCGCTGCGGCTACAGCTTCCGCCCGATTGATAACGTTTTTGCTAACCGTAAATGCAATATCGTTAGTATTGCCTTCGTGAATCGACTGGATAATTAGGTCAATATCTAAGGCTTGATGGGCAATTTCACCGAACAACCGCGCCGCCACGCCCGGATAATCTGGCACCCGCAACAGCGCTATTTTCGCTTGGTCGGTATCAAATTCTACCCCATCTACAGGACGGGCAATTTCTAAATCTTGGAGCGATCGCGGCTTGGGCATTGGAGAAACTACCCTAGTACCCGGATCGTCCGTCCAGCTGGAACGCACCACCAACTCTACGCCATAATTCCGGGCAATTTCCACAGCGCGGGGATGCAGCACCTTTGCCCCTAAGCTGGCTAACTCCAGCATTTCATCGGAGGTAATCTCCTCCATCAGCTGGGCTTGGGGCACTAACCGGGGATCGGTCGTAAAAATCCCCGGCACATCTGTGTATATTTCGCAACAGCTTGCTCGTAAAGCTGCCGCCAGTGCTACCGCCGAAGTATCGGAACCGCCGCGCCCCAAGGTGGTAATTTCCAACTCTTCGGTGCTGGTGATGCCTTGGAAACCCGCCACCACAACCACCTTACCGGCGTCTAAGTGACGTTCCATCCGCTGTGTCTGGATATGCAGAATCCGGGCGCGGGTGTGTTCGGCTTCGGTAACAATTCCGACCTGTGCGCCGGTGAGAGAAACCGCTGGCTGTCCCAATTCTTGCAACGCCATACTCAGCAGGGCGATAGAAACTTGCTCGCCAGTAGAGAGCAGCATATCCATTTCCCGACGACAGGGATTTGTAGAGATTTGGTTGGCTAATTTCACCAATCCATCAGTCGTCTTACCCATTGCCGAAACCACAACAACCAGCGAGTTGCCCATCTGGGCTGTTTTTAAAACCCGCTGAGCGACTGCCTGAATGCGTTCCACCGAACCAACTGAAGTGCCACCGTATTTCTGGACAATTAGCGCCATAATTATCTCACCAATCCTGCCTAGATATACCCACAGGCTAAAGCCTGAGGCTACACAAACCAAGCCTGCCTACGCGCGTAAGCACACCAAAGGTGCGATAGGCTGACACGGCAAGGCATCTTATCTTCTTTTAACCTAATTAAATTATCAGACTTGCCGGGACAAAACCGGCTGACTTTAGGTTGCGTTGGTTAATTATTGTGAGGCATCTATCGTGGGTAGTGCGTTAGAGATAAAGCGAAGCGCTTGGGGATTTTCAAGAAGAGGTGATTTCGCGGTTGCAGCAACAGGTTGAGCGGGAACGGTAACGGGTAGCAGAGATGGAGTCTTTGTTAGCTAAGTATCGGAACGCTTTGGCGAGTTGCCGGTAAATTAAAATAAGCGCGATCGCGTTTATACAAAACCGACAGTATCTAAATCAGGGACGTTCTGTAACTGAGTATCTGCTGTGACTAAACTCGCTCCAGATTCAATTGAAGTAGCGGCAATAAGTGCGTCGGGAAGTCGAAGACGATACTGTTGTCTCAGTTGAATTGTCAAATCAATCAAAGATGATTGACTTGATTCTATCCATACAACTTCAACGCGGTGCAAAAATTCATTGAATACTTGTCTATGTGCCTCAGTCAACCCGGCAAAAGCTAAGAACTCAATCTGACTGATAATTGAAATACCAACCCATTCAGCATCTTGCAGGAGTTGCGTTAACTGCTCATTCCCTTGAAGTAGAGCGATGATAGCATTTGTATCTAGTAGGTAACGCTCACCACGCATTTCGCATTTCTTTCTCAATAGCGACTGGATCGCCCGACAAGGTTAATTTGCCTGATAGATCAGAAAAATCATATTTTCGACTACTTGCCTTTTCTGGAGATGTCGGGTTAATGACCAAAACTAGCTCTACCTTTCCTGCTGGCAGTTGAGTCGGTACATCTAGGTGTAGATGTCCGTCTGGGTTAATTGTGCCAGTAAGTGTTAAGACTTGCATTCCGGTGCCTCCAAGTATTTCCATAGTAGCTTTGCTAAAGTATCAAGGTAGCGATCGCTCTTTTTACAACTTCACCCAATTTCATCAAATATTACTAATTAAGTAACAGCAGTAGTAAGTTGGTTTTGACGACAGTGAAGGAGCGATCGCACTAACATTTTTTATTTGTTAGCCATTAAGCAAGCGATCGCTTGCTTGACTGTGAATATTTCAGGAGAGTGAAGCGCTGAGGCGCTACCGCACTCTTTTTCTCCCCATCATTCCATTATTTTATCTGTCGCAGGTTCACCTGGATAGAAGACTTCGCTTAAAGTTTCCTCCAACGTATAAGGACATTCTTGGGGAAAGGTTGAAAAGGGCAGGTTGGCTTCTCCCGATGCTAAATCCCTGCCGTTCTCATAAGCTTCCTGTAGAGCCTCATCACGATAAGGCTTCAGACTAGGGTTATCTCTGAGCAACTTTAAGCTCTCCCGCCGTTGTACTCGAATCGTTGCTAACCAACTACGACTGCGTCGTTCTTGTTGATATTCCCACTTCAACAAATGCCCAAATAATACACTCAGACGATTCCGTAGTTCTGCACGTTCTTGTTTTCCCAATGATTCAATTTCATCGATTAAATTGGGCAGATCAAGTTGGCTCCACTGCTGCTGTTGGAGGAGGAGTGCTTGTTCCTGAGTCCAAGCGTAGAAGTCAGTTTCATAAAGGTTTTGCATCAGATTTCCCGCTGTCTGTTCAGTTTCGGGTGTTTGCATCGTGCGATCGCAACCTAGAAATAGTTATCCTAATTTTAGAAAATCGAACGGTTCTTTTAGTCCCGACAAGCGATCGCGCTAAAGGCGAAATTAATTTAATTCTCGCTTGCTAATTTTTGTCGTAACTCCCGAATCGCAACGCTAGTATTGCGCTCGTAGGCAATTCGGAAACACTCCGCGATCAGTCCTGAAACATTAAGATTGGGGAAATAGCGGCTGCTGGTTACAACTGTGTAGCGATCGCTCTGCAATTGGTAAATCTTAAGTTGGTTCTTTTTATATAACCAAACTTCCGGTACTCGATAAGGCAGGTAGTCGTTTACATCCGTATAGCTGGTTACGTCTATCTCTATTACTAAATCGGGTGATGGCTCGACACCCCAATTAATGCGATCTTTCCTTGCAACTGCTGCCCAGTTATCGATATAAAAGCAGTAGTCTGGTTCAATGCCGCTAATCTCTGGCAGTTCCATCGTAATCGGGGTAAAAGCCTCATAGTCTCGCCCCAAGTGATCCAATAAAACTTTGACCACATCAGCAATCACATTTGCTTCTCGTCCGTGTCGGGGTAGCGGTGACATTAACAATATCTCTCCGGGTCGATACTTGATACGAGGAATCGAGCGATCGCCTAGTTGCTGAGTTAGTGCTTGATAGTCTTGCCAACTGGCAAGTAGGCGCACTATTGCTCCTGGGGGTAACTGGATTTTCTCTGGCGTGACAACTGCAAACATTGAACTTACACCTCCACCTCCACTGTAATCCTTGTATCGCATCTAACACCAAAAATGTTCTGCCTCAAAAAGCATAGAGCGTTCGATCAAAAGGCTGACTAAATCCTTTCATAAACTGATAAAAATTGATGTGGGAAAAATCAGGACTTACGCAAAGCTTATACATATAGCGTTTGTACGGGCAATCCCCTTGTGGGTGCCCTTACTATGTGGTGATGTTGCGTAAGTCCTGAAATTTTGGAAAACGCTCTGGAAGCAATGAATCGGTAATTTAGACAATGTGAATATTCGAGTTTAGAGTGGCAAGGCAAAAGGGCGATCGCGTCTTTTTTGATTCTTAATGCGATCTCGCCATTCCCAAGCATTGGCTTAAGCCTGTGCTGAATACCTTTTACGGCAGACTTATCCTCGCACAACAATCTACCTGTAGCCGTCGCTACGCCTATTTCGACCCTGGCACACTAAGCTAATATGAACATCTGTAACGAAAGCATCGCCAGTTGGTAAAGAAATGTTAGTTCAACGGTAGCCACGGGCAACATAAAACAAAGGATGTCAATTTTATGGTAGAAGCAGTGGAAAATCAGTCTCCTCACCATGTTGTGATTGTCGGTGGCGGCTTTGGCGGACTTTATGCTGCCAAGGCATTGAGCGGCGCACCTGTCCATGTGACACTGGTCGATAAACGTAACTTTCATTTGTTTCAGCCACTCCTTTATCAAGTCGCCACTGGAACTCTATCCCCAGCAGATATTTCATCTCCCCTGCGTGCGGTACTCAGCGACAGCAAAAATACTAAAGTGCTGATGGGAGAGGTGAAGGATATCGATCCACAACAGCGAAAAGTCATCCTTAGTGGCGAAGAACTAATATACGACACGTTAATTGTTGCCACAGGTGTGAGCCATTTTTACTTTGGCAATGAGCATTGGGCAACCGTAGCGCCAGGATTGAAAACAGTTGAAGATGCCCTGGAAATGCGGCGTCGGATTTTTATGGCGTTTGAAGCGGCAGAAAAGGAAACCAATCCCGAAAAACGGCGTGCCTGGTTGACGTTTGCGATCATCGGCGGAGGACCGACGGGGGTAGAATTAGCGGGAGCGATCGCCGAACTCGCTTACAGCACCCTCAAGCGAGATTTCCGCAACATTGACACCGCTGAAGCCAAAATTTTATTGCTGGAAGGAATGGATCGCATCCTACCTCCCTACGCACCAGAGTTATCCGCAAAAGCAGAAGCCTCTCTCCAGCGCTTAGGCGTCACCGTGCAGACAAAGACCCTCGTGACGAATATTGCAGATAATATTGTCACCACAAAACAAGGCGATAAAATCGAACAAATTCCAGCGAGAACTACCTTATGGGCGGCTGGAATCAAAGCTTCACCAATGGGAAAAGTTCTGGCAGAACGCACCGGCGCTGCAATCGACCGCGTGGGGCGGGTTATCGTCGAGTCTGACTTGAGTATATCAGGACATCCTAATATCTTTGTGGTGGGCGACTTGGCAAGTTTTTCTCATCAAAACGAGAAACCACTACCGGGTGTTGCACCCGTGGCGATGCAGGAAGGGGAATATGTTGCCAACCTGATCAAACAGCGGATTGCCGGTTACAGTATGGCACCCTTCCAGTATGTTGACCGAGGAAGTATGGCAGTCATCGGGCGGAATGCTGCGGTAGTAGATTTGGGTTATGTGAAGTTTTCCGGTTTGTTCGCTTGGCTCACTTGGGTGTTTGTTCACATTTACTTCTTAATTGAGTTTGATAATAAACTCATCGTGATGCTCCAGTGGGGTTGGAACTATTGGACTCGCAAACGTGGGGCAAGATTGATTACAGGCGACGAGGTAATTGGAAAGGTAGGAATTGACGCCAACGGCGATTATTACGTGCCACTGAAGAGTAAAGAAACTGTGGAAGTGTAGCTGAAAAAGTTTAAATGCTCTCGGTACGCGAAGGTTTACGCTCTCGGTTCGCAGAGGAAAGATAGTCTTTGCGAACCGAGAGCGTTTAAAAAGACCAAATTAACCTTAAACTCGTCGATTAACTAGCGTAGCAGTGGCTTGATCGGTGGGTACTAAAAGTACCTCGCTGATATTAACGTGAGCGGGTCTGGTGACGCAGAAAAATATTACATCGGCAATATCTTCTGGCGTTAAAGGTGTTAAACCTTGGTAAACTTTTTGAGCGCGATCGCTATCTCCATGAAATCGCACTTGACTAAATTCTGTTTCAACTAACCCAGGATCTACTGAAGTGACTCGCACGGGCGTTCCTAGAAGGTCTTGCTTTAAACCTTCGTTGAGAGATTTCACGGCGGCTTTAGAAGCACAGTAGACATTGCCACCTGGATAGGTTTGATGACCGGCAATGGAGCCAAGATTCACCACATGACCTTTACCCCGATTTACCATTCCTGGCACTAGATAGCGGGTGCAATAAAGTAAGCCTTTGATATTGGTATCGATCATTTCTTCCCAGTCTTGAATGTTGCCTTCGTGGAGTTTATTTAACCCCCGGCTAAGACCGGCATTGTTAATTAAAATATCCACATCAGACCAAGCATTTGAGAGAGAAGAAAAGGCAGATTCAACAGAAGCGCGATCGCGCACATCTAGCGATAACAGATGCAACTGACAAGAAAATTTGCTAAGTTCATCTGCTAGTTCCTGCAACCGCTCTTGGCGTCGAGCCACTAAGATCAGTTTGGCACCCGCTTGGGCAAACACCTTGGCACAGGCAGCGCCAATCCCACTGCTAGCGCCAGTAATTACAACGATTTTGTCTTTGATAGAAATCATTAGCTTTAATTAATTCTATAGCAAGCCTAAGTGATTCGTAAAATTCTCTTCTTTTTCTTTCTCCCTTGTGCTTTGCGATTTGTAAAAAATATTTCTGACAAATCAAACAAGATTGCTATAAATTCTGAAGTTTGAGTTTTTAATCTTAATTAAAAACTCAAACTTCAGACGCGATTAATCGCGTCTCTACAACTCCAGGACTTACGCAAAGCTTATACTATATAGCGTTCTTGTCGGTTCAATCCCCTTGTGGTTGCCCTTACTATGTCGCGCAAGTTGCGTAAGTCCTGAACTCAAAACTATTTGGAGGGGCGAGCGCCTTCTACAACCCGCAGGCGCTGAGTGACTGTTGTCATACCTTGTTCGCGGATTAAAACTGTTGATACCCAATAATTACCTTTTGTAAGGGGGGCGCGACCTACCTTAAAAATTCCACCCGATGACAGTAACTCCAGATCCACCGGCGCGGATTTGACAAAACGATCGCTCCGCACGGGTTCTTCCACAGCTGCTCCCAACATTAAATCGTCACCTAGGGGTTCTTGGACGATAGCATCAAGGCTATAGGATTGACCAATGCGAACCTGCTCCGGTAACTTCATGTCCACCGTGGGAGGCTTTACGCCTGCGGTCATCTGAGTACGCTCTCCCAGAATCTCCTGCTGGACAATTTTTTGACCTTGAAAACGCTGGCGCGATCGCAAGGCGGACTCAAACTTCATATTTTTGCCATCCATTTGCTGGGTGCCAGTAATCTGAGTCACTGTCTCCACAACCAGCGCATCGCCTTCCTTTTCCCAAGATTTGAGTTCTGTACGATAATTCAGGTTTGGGTAGCGCTTCCAGAGTTGAGTTAAAGTCTGTTGCAGACTCTGACGATTTAAGCCATCAGAATGGGTAAAATTCTGGCTATAGAACTGCATCACCGCATTGACATCCTGACGATTGGCAGCCGCATCAATTTGCGTGAGGGAATTTTTTAGCTCGGCGGGTGCTGTTTCTGGACTCGCTGCCCGAACAGTGTTTGGATAAAGCAGGGACGTAAAAATTATCAAGGCAAAAATTTTCGCCTTTTGCTTGATGAGAGACTGGAACAAGCTGGCAGAAGGAGTTATCTGGTTACGCATCACAGACGTGTTTGAATAATTGGATAAAGGAAACCGTGTCGAGCAACAGACGTGCTAAAGAGTAGAAATCCTGGATGCTCTATTGGCTAATTTATAACTGATTTTTAATCTTATCCGAGCCAGGACAGCCAGTAGGAGATAGAAACTTTGGCAAATGAACCGAAACGATTGTTAATTGCGGCGAGTGGGACTGGGGGACATTTATTTCCCGCGATCGCCCTAGCCGAGCAACTGCCAGACTATGAAATTGAGTGGCTAGGTGTCCCGAACCGCCTGGAAACCCAGTTGGTTCCAGCTCAATATCCCCTCAACACCATTGAGGTGGAAGGGTTTCAACAAGGGTTTGGACTGGGGACATTGGGCATTCTGCTGCGACTGACGGGTTCCATCCGACAGGTACGCCAGCTACTCAAAGACAAGAATTTTCAGGGTGTATTCAGCACTGGCGGTTACATTGCCGCACCGGCGATTATTGCAGCGCGATCGATTGGAGTCGCAGTGATTTTGCACGAATCCAACGCCCTCCCCGGCAAAGTGACTCGCTGGTTGAGTCCGTGGTGTAGTAGCGTGGCGCTGGGGTTTGAATATGGAGCGCATTACCTACCCCGCGCCGGAACCGCATACACTGGCACCCCGGTTCGCGCCCAGTTTCGCGCCCCCCAAAAGCTGGAGTTGCCGATTCCTGAAGACGTGCCCTTGATTGCGGTCGTCGGTGGCTCTCAGGGCGCTGTTGCCGTCAATCAAATAGTCCGCGAGTGCGCCCCAGCTTGGTTGAATGCCGGTGCCTGGATTGTCCATCTGACGGGCGATAATGACCCTGATGCCCAAAGTTTCCAGCATCCTCAGTATTTTTCCATGCCGTTTTATGACAACATGGCGGCACTCTTGCAACGGACGAACCTGGCAATTAGCCGCGCTGGCGCTGGGACATTAACCGAACTTGCCGTTACGCAAACCCCAGCCATTCTCATTCCCTACCCCTTCGCCGCCGAAGATCATCAAGTCTACAATGCGGCAATTTTTAACTCAGCGGGCGCTGGTTTGGTGTTCCGGCAGTCAGAACTGACGCCTCAGTTACTAGAAAGTAAGGTATTGAATTTATTGCAGTCGCCCGAACAGCTACAACAAATGGCTCAAAAAGCTGCTACCCTAGCAGTTCCTGACAGTGCCGAACGTTTAGCCGATCTCGTGCGCCGAACGCTGTAGCCAAAAAGTTTTTAGTCACAAAGTCAATGGAATAGGAAAATCAGGGTTTATCTACAAATTGGAACAGCCAATGCAACGCTAGTAATTGTTAGTTTTGAGGAGGGGCAACTTTAATAGAAAGCTGCCCGTACAGTTGTTCCTCGCAGACTATGAAACTCAAAATCGCAACAGTTATACTCCTTGCCACCATTGGCTTCGTGGCTCCAGCTAAAGCGCAGAATCCCGAACCGCACGAGTCCACAACGCCCTCATCTCCAGAGCAACCGACTTCAGATCCAGTTTTGGAAGCCTGTGCCCAAGACCAAGCCGATACTTTACCAAATCCTTTCTCAGATGTGCCGTCGAATCATTGGGCATTCAAAGCGGTTCTAAGTATGTATTATTGTGGCGCTTATCGAGGGTCAAGTCCACCCACTAAAGTTAAACCATTTCTGCAACAACAGATTCCTCAAACATTGCAGCAACCCGGCTGAAACCAGAGTAGAAGTTCCCCGAATTTAGTAGGATTTTGTGTATAAGTTAAGGATGCGATCGCTCTTTGCACTTTTCTCAAGAGCGATCGCTTCTCCTTACGATAGTAAATAGCCGGGTCTATACCCGCTTATCACACAATGCAAGCGCTATACAAGTGGGGTCAGTTGACAATGACTCAAGAACTCACGGACTTAAGAGCTTTCATTCTAGAAGGAAGATATGAAGATGCTTTGTCCCTAGTGGATGAGTTGGAAGGGATGAGCAAAAAAGCTATCTTGCAGAATATTGAGACTTTTCTCAGTAGAATGCTTGTTCACTTGATAAAAAATCAAATTGAGCAGCGTTTAACTAATTCTTGGGCAGCTTCTATTCGAGATTCGCTTCTGAAGATTCAAGCTTTGAATCTTAAAGAAAATAAAACTTCATACTATATCAACTGGGATGAATGGGCATTTCATCTAGAAAATGGTTTTGAAGATGCTATTTTTGCGGCAAGCGTGGAAGTTTTCAATGGAAATTATACTCCCTTTAAACTCCAAGAAATGGTAGATAGAATGCAGATTATTGTCGCAGCGAATAAACTTCTAAATTTGACATATTCCCATTCAGCGAAGGCATTGCGCGACGTTATCAGTGAGGAATTGAGTCAATTACCAGGCGGGGAAGATTGGAAGTTAGGAAGATAAAGTTGATTCGTTTCGGGTAGGATGCAGTAATTACACTGCTACTCTTAAGAAACAAGTCTTCTTACTCGCGCAAAAATGCGATCGCGCCGCCGTCACTAACCTTTCTTCCTCTTTCTCTTTCTCTACGTCCTGGAGCGTTAGTCAAGCGGTTCTCCAACTTAAACAGTGAATTCGTGAATTCCCCCCATTCAATCTCCCTCGAAGTTCAAGAAACAGGCAGTCGCATTGACCGCTATCTTTCCCAACAACTACCAGATTTATCCCGTTCTCGCATCCAGAAACTTATCGAAGAAGGCAACTTGGTTCTTAACGGCACCGTCTGTACGTCCAAGAAAGCAACCATGCAAATGGGCGATCGCCTATCTTTAACGATTCCAGAAGTGCAACCGCTAGACCTCCAACCAGAAGAAATCCCTTTAGATGTTCTTTATGAAGATGATTCCCTGATTATCATCAACAAACCGGCTGGTTTAGTCGTTCACCCAGCAGCAGGACACGAAGCAGGCACTCTCGTCAATGCTCTTTTAGCCCACTGTCCTCTCGCGGAAATTGGCGGAGTGCAACGTCCGGGAATTGTCCATCGTCTTGACAAGGATACAACGGGGGCGATGGTTGTTGCCAAAACCGACCAAGCCCATCAACACCTGCAAGCTCAACTAAAAGCCAAAACCGCACGTCGGGAATATCTCGGCGTCGTCTACGGTTCGCCCCGGACTGAGTGCGGCACGATTGACCAGCCTATCGGTCGTCATTCGGGCGATCGCAAAAAAATGGCTGTCGTACCTCCAGAGAAGGGAGGACGAGCGGCGATGACTCACTGGCGGGTGCAGGAACGCCTGGGACACCACACGCTGATGCTTTTCCAACTTGAAACGGGTCGCACCCACCAAATTCGCGTCCACAGCGCCCACATCGGTCATCCCATTGTGGGAGATCCCGTTTACAGTTCTGGTCACTCAGTCGGCGTCAATCTACCGGGTCAAGCACTGCACGCTTGGCGGCTCCGATTGCAGCATCCGGTAACTGGGGAGTTGCTAGAAGCGATCGCCCCTTTGCCTCAGACCTTCACCACCCTGCTGGAAGTTCTCCGACGACGATTTGGCTCTTTTGATGGAAAAAATTAATACATCATCTTTAATCTTGTTTACATACCCTTACAAATCTATTGCCCAAAAATACCCGAAAGCGGCGAGGAGGTGAAGCCAAAAGTTGTTGATATAACTGACTTTCCCAGAATCTTCACCCGCGTCATTGGTTGCAAAAATTTATGAAGACAAATCAATAAAATTTTCAGAATGTAACGCAATCGGTTGCCGAGTCATGTCAGAAGCTTTGTTTCACAATAAAACACGGCGATAATCTAAATTTGCTTAATTTATTTTCGTGTAAATTAATCATAAAATCGCTCGGTCGGAGATTGCCTACCACGTAGACCTTTACGCCTCTAAAGGCTACGATGCTGAGATCGATTCTTACATTGACAGCCCTGAATACAACAATGCCTTTGGTAGTGATACCGTTCCTTAATTACTGGGGATTTCAGTCAATACCAGGGATGAAAACGGTTGGATTCAACTGAGATATTACACCAGTTGCAATAACCCGCTAGGGGTTCAAACCCCACAGCTTATAGCTCAAGTCCACGTTTCGTGGACTGGGGAAGAATTTCAGTCCATGAAACGTGGACTTGATTCTGTTAGCCCGGAACTTGAGTTCCGGGCGGGATTGGCGGCTTGTTGAGAATGGTGCAAGATCAGGACTTACGCAACTTGCGCGACATCTCTTGGGCAACCACAGGGGGATTGAACCCGAAAAAATGCTATATGTATAAGCTTTGCGTAAGTCCTGAAGATGTCAGATTCAACCTAATGTTTGCGGTTTATCGAGGCAGTGGTAACAGTGATAACGCTCAGTTTGGCGGTAAAAATTCCCGCCTACAGACGAAAGTCGCTCTTGTATCTGACCAACTGGATTATGGCACCCTCATCTTGTTTGGCGCTAACTCAAGCCTGTCGTCGAGCGCTCTCAGTCGCTTTGGTCAGCTCTGGGTGTAGGCTCACATCTGTGGGTAGAGGCAACCTCAATTCAAGGGTTGCCTCTACCTAGTCTTTTGTACGCTCCTTGAGGTTTTATGCCCTCAAGGAGTAGACAATAGGGCGTGCAAGTCAGGAGCGATCGCCAACTCAAAACTCTTCTCTACCCTCAGATCCCTAATAAATCGCTCAACTTACTTTATATATCTATACAAAACTATATGGAGAGATTTTGCAATCTAGAACCCGAATTCCTTGTCATGTCTATATCTTAAGCAAATATTAAGAAAATATAAAAGCACTCCTACTTGAATTCATAAGTATAAATACTTGAATTAATGTAACAACTCATGTGGAAATAAAAAACTACAATCCTTGTTGGTAAAGGGTTTGGAATTTTTTTCTTCCTGTTTAAATAGCTTAATAAATCTTAAAAAACAAAGCTACAAAGGCGTTGTATAAAAATAACCGGAGGGATCAATAACAGACAAAAGTTAAACAAAACACGGATTTATCAAGGTTGCGAATCTCTCATAAAAGCACGGACTTTTCTCATATTTCTGTGAAAACTAGTTGATTGCACGGTAAAGTAACAGAAGGAATGGGAGAGCGACTTAAAAGCGTGTTTAGGCTAATGTCTGGAGTTGACCCATCCTAGAGCTGATTCAATAGATTGAAGTAGCTCTGCTTGACAAATATCGACGTTTTAAAAAACCACACTCGACCAAATCAGTAGGAGATTGAGTTCATGTTAGATGCATTCGCCAAGGTTGTTTCTCAGGCTGATGCCCGGGGTGAATTCCTGAGCATTGAACAGCTTGATGCCCTGACCAATGTTGTCAAAGATGGCAGCAAGCGGTTGGATACCGTCAACCGCATCACCAGCAATGCTTCCAGCATCGTTGCCAACGCCGCTCGTGCTTTGTTTGAAGAGCAGCCTCAACTGATTCAACCAGGTGGAAACGCATACACCAACCGTCGGATGGCAGCTTGCCTCCGCGACATGGAAATTATCCTGCGCTATGTCACCTATGCCACGATTGCTGGTGATTCAAGCGTTCTGGATGACCGCTGTTTGAACGGTCTGCGCGAAACCTACCAAGCTCTGGGTGTACCCGGTGGCTCCACCGCTGCTGGCGTGCAAAAGATGAAAGAAGCTGCGCTCAAAATCGCCAATGACCCCAATGGCATCACCAAGGGCGACTGTAGCCAGCTGATGTCTGAAGTAGCTAGCTACTTCGATCGTGCCTCATCTGCTATTGCTTAAGAACAACTAGCAAGCTTGCTGTTGGATAGACGCGAGCGATCGCGTAGTTTAGCCGAAAACTTTGCAAACACTTTTAGGGAGATACCTCAACAATGAAGACCCCGATTACCGAAGCCATCGGTGCAGCCGATACCCAAGGTCGTTTTTTAGGCAACACCGAACTGACAGCCGTTAACGGTCGCTTTGAGCGTGCCGCTGCCAGCATGGAAGCTGCCCGCGCTTTGACCCAAAAGGCTCAGCAACTGATCGATGGTGCCGCCCAAGCCGTGTACCAAAAGTTCCCTTACACCACCCAAATGCAAGGGCCTCAGTATGCTGCAGACTCTCGCGGCAAATCCAAGTGTGCCCGTGATATCGGTCACTACCTGCGGATGGTTAGCTACTGTCTGGTTGCCGGTGGCACCGGACCAATGGACGAGTACCTGATTGCCGGTTTGGATGAAATCAACCGCACGTTTGAGCTGTCTCCCAGCTGGTACGTGGAAGCCCTGAAGCACATCAAAGCCAATCACGGTCTGAGCGGTCAAGCTGCTAACGAAGCAAACACCTACATCGACTACGCCATTAACGCCCTGAGCTAGTATTCAGGTGCGGTGCCCGGAAGAATCAGCGAGTGTTGGCGTGCTTGCTAGCAGTTGCTAATTTTTCCGGGCATTGTTTTTCTCAATTTGAGTATAAAAATCTTAAAAAGTTGTTGCGTTGGGAGAGCAAGGATGACCGGTTTAGTGGCGTCAAACTTAGCAGCAGCGGGCCGTCTGGGTCTTTCTGCATTTGATGAGACAAGAGTGGAACTGCGACCTGATTGGACGGAGGGCGATCTGCAAGCAGTGTTTCGAGCTGCATACCGTCAGGTATTGGGCAACGACTACGTGATGAAATCCGAACGTCTGACCTATGCAGAGTCGCAACTTCGGCAGGGAAACATAACGGTCAGAGATTTTGTCCGGGCGATCGCCAAGTCGGATCTATACAAATCAAAGTTTTTCTATCCGAATTCAAATCAACGCTTTGTTGAACTCAATTTCAAGCATTTGTGGGGTCGGCCCCCTCATGATGAAGCCGAACTAGGCTACCACACCGGCCTTTGTGAAGAAAAAGGCTCCGATGCTGAAATTGATTCCTACCTCGACAGTAACGAGTACGAAGCAAACTTCGGTAACAACGTAGTCCCATATTATCGGGGATTTATGGTGGAATCGGGGTCGAGAACCATTGGCTTTAGCCGGATGTTCCGCCTGTATCGGGGTTATGCCAACAGCGATCGCTCTCAAGTAGGAGGGAAATCTCCCCGTCTCATGGGCGAAGTCGGTCGAAATCAAGCTTCCACAATTTTCCAACCCTCAGGCGGTTCGTCAACCTGGAGATCGGCTGCTATTCCTAGCGATGCAGCCCCTAGAAAAGCGTTAGGCGGTACCAAGGAACAAAGCGGACGGATCTATCGCTTGGAAGTAACTGGGATTCTTTCTCCAGGCTACCCCAGGGTTCGTCGCAGTAGCAACGCCTTCTTGGTGCCCTACGAGCAGCTGTCCCAAAAGATCCAGCAAGTCACCAAGCAAGGTGGCAAAATTGTCAGCGTTTCACCAGCTTAAGGTGGATTGTTAATCGTTCATAGTTAATAGTTTATTGCAATAAACTATTAACTATGAACGATGCACAAAACTCAACTGTTTTAAACCCAATTACAGGAGCTATTTCAACGATGTTTGGACAAACTGCACTTGGGAGCGGTACTCTGAATGACGCCGCAAATCGGATGTTTCGCTACGAAGTCGAAGGTCTGCGTCAGACTTACGAATCTGACAAACTCAGCTATCCCATTCGCCGTAGTGGCAGTTTCCAGATCACAGTGCCCTACAGCCGAATGAATGAAGAAATGCAGCGGATTAACCGTTTGGGGGGCAAAATTGTCAGCATTCAACCCTTGACTCTTGACGGGAGCAGCGAAGCCAAAAGCCAAGCTACAGCAGCCAATCAAGACCTGGATGCTAAAGGCAAGAGCAAAGCTACAGCCGCTGACAAAGCTGACAAATCAGAAAGTTAATTCGCGCCATCTTGTCTAACGCAAGCCATTGCACTCCTACAATGCGGTCGTCTGATCCCGATCGGTATTCTGAATCAAGCTCACTGCCCGGAAATCCGCCTCCTGGTAGCGAACCGCTAACGGTGGAGCAGGCGATTGCCAATCTCCGCCATGAAGACTTAAGTCTCCGCTACTATGCTGCCTGGTGGCTAGGTAAATTTCGCGTGCGCGAGTCGGCTGCTGTGGAAGCTCTAATTGCCGCTTTGGAAGATGAGGCTGACCGGACTGAGCTGGGTGGATACCCCCTCCGCCGCAATGCCGCACGGGCATTGGGGAAATTGGGCGATCGCCTAGCCGTGCCAGGGTTGATTCGTTGTTTGGACTGCTCTGACTTCTACGTTCAACAAGCAGCCGCTCAGTCACTGGAAATGCTAGGCGATCCAACCAGCATTCCAGCACTGATGAAGCTCCTAGAGGGGGGTGTGGCAGCCGCTGAACCAGTACCGGGGCGACCCCATCTGGCACAACCCTATGAAGCCGTGCTGGAAGCCTTAGGATCGCTCCAAGCAACAGAAGCAATTGCCCAGATTCAACCGTTCCTGGAGCATCCCGTAGTGCCGGTGCAGTATGCAGCAGTGCGAGCGATGTACCAGTTAACGCAAGATTCAGCTTATGGGGAACGTCTGGTTCAAGCGTTGGAGAACAGCGATCTGCAACTGCGCCGGATAGTCCTATCAGACTTGGGTGCAATTGGTTATCTAAAAGCAGCGGAAGCGATCGCTGCTGCTGCCACCGAAAATAGCTTCAAGCTCATCGCCCTCAAAGGGTTGTTGGAACACGTACAAACACAAAATTCTGCATCTGTACACCCAGATGAACCGAATTCCCTATCCGCTGACGCCATCCGGGTGATGACCCTGATGGACGCCCTTCTATAAGTTATGAGTGTTGAATTTTGAGTTTTGAATTAAATACACAACTCAAAACTCAACACTCATAACTCATAACTGTTGAGTTTTTCAATGACTGATTCGCCCCAAGAACTGATTCGTGCCATTGAACAGGCGGATTCGCCCGGACGCTTGGTGGCATCTGTCCGAGCCTTAGCTGCCGCTCGTCTAGAAGCCGGGATTCCTATCCTGATCGCCGCTTTGGGTTACAACAACCCAGGAGCGGCAGTAGCAGCAGTAGAAGGGCTGATTCAGATGGGGGAAGCAGCCGTGCAACCCTTGCTCGAAAAGCTGGACGGCTATGACTACGGTGCCAGGGCTTATGCAATTCGCGCTCTAGCTGCGATCGCTGACCCCCGCGCTTTAGACATCTTAGTAGAGGCAGCAGCCACCGATTTCGCACCCAGCGTCCGCCGCGCCGCCGCTAAAGGACTGGGAAACCTCCGCTGGCACCAGTTGAGTGTTGACCAGATTCAAAGCGCTCTAGCCAGAGCATCGGAAACGCTGCTCCTCATTTCTCAAGACCCTGACTGGGCAATTCGCTACGCTGCTGTTGTCGGTTTGCAAGCGCTCTCCAGCCAGTTAGAAGTCCTTCCGTCCATCCAAAAGCGCTTAGAGGAAATGGCTCAAGACAATGACTCAGCGGTTCGTGCCAGAGTTCAGCTGGCTCACCAGTCATTAGTCATTAGTCATTAGTCACAGGTCATTAGTCCTGAGTCAATCAACGCAGGATTAACGGCTAAAGACTAATAACTAACAACTCGCCAACTAACAACTAACAACTAAAAATATGCCAATTCCACTTCTTGAAATTACACCAACAACCCAGAATCAGCGGGTAGAAGGTTACGAAGTACCCGATGAGGACGACCCGCCAATTTATCGGTTCACAGATGCCACCTCCGATACTGCAATTGATAAATTGATCTGGGCTGCCTACCGGCAAATCATTAGCGAACACTTAATTTTAGAAAGCTACCGCCAACCCTTTCTAGAATCTCAACTGCGGAATCGAGCCATTTCCGTACAAGAGTTTATTCGGGGATTGGGCAAGTCCGATGTTTATCGACAGTTGGTAGGAGAAACTAACTCTAACTATCGCTTAGTTGACATCACCTTCAAGCGGTTTCTGGGACGCGCCACTTACGGCAAAGACGAGCAAATTGCTTGGTCAATTGTAATTGCTTCCAAGGGATTACATGGTTTTATCGATGCCGTTGTTGATAGCGAGGAATACCGTCAAAACTTCGGCAATGAGATCGTACCTTATCAGCGCCGCCGGTTTAACGAGCGCCCCTTTAACTTAGTTAACCCCCGATATAGCGATTACTGGCGCGGTCGCATGATCGGCATGGATACTCGCAGTTACTTTCAAGTCGGGCGTCCAAAAGAAACGGGTAAAACATCAGTTCGTGAAGCAATTCCCAGCAACTTCTTGGCAATGGCTCGGAGTATTGCTCCCAGCGAAGTTAACTACCAGCGCACAAGAGATCGGGCACTCTCTCAAATTAAAAACATCGAGATTCCCGACATGAGCAGCAATGTTGCCAACCCGCAACCTGCTGTAGGTCGCAACGAGGTAGCCCTCCCCTATCGCTACCTATATCCGACGCCCAAAGCCTAAAGGCTAATGGCTAATCGTTCATAGCAACTAACCAATTTACCTATGTCAATTCCTTTGCTTGCATACAAACCCAGTTCGCAGAACCAGCGAGTATCGGGTTACGAAGTGCCGAACGAAGACACTCCCCGGATTTATCGCATTGAAAACTGCATCGATAATGGCGACCTTGAGGAATTAATCTGGGCAGCCTACCGTCAGGTTTTCAGCGAACACGAAATCCTCAATTCTTTTCGTCAGGTTGACCTGGAATCTCAAGTGAAGAACCGCGCCATTACTGTGCGCGACTTCATCCGGGGTTTGGCGAAGACCGAGGGATTTTACCGCTTGGTTGTTGAGAAAAACTCCAACTATCGAGTCGTCGAAGTTTGCCTCAAACGGATCTTGGGCAGGGCATCCTACAACAAAGACGAAGAAATCGCCTGGTCGATTAAAATTGCCACTAAGGGACTGAGCGGCTTCATTGATGCCCTGGTCGAAAGTGAGGAGTATCAGTCTAACTTTGGCGAAAATACGGTGCCTTATCAGCGTCGTCGCTACAAAGATCGACCCTTTAACTTGGTGACGCCTAGCTACGCCGACTACTGGCGCGACAAGGAAGAAACTGAGCGCTACAAGTGGGGCAATGTGCGTAACTTCTTGGATATGGCACGGGCGCTCAACCCGAAAGCTGTCACCAATACTGTTACCGTTAATACGGCTAACATCAAAATTCCCGACATGACACGGGATAATACAGCGCAAGAGACACGAGTCTCGATTAACTCAATTGCGAGTTTTCCGCTCCGGTAGCACGGGCATCCGCTCGACCAGAGGACACCCTGATGCTGGAAAATAGAAAGTCTCAACCACTTTATAAGGGAGATTTTTAAATGGCACTGCCATTACTTGAATACAAACCAACCACCCAAAACCAACGAGTTAAGAGCTTTGGAAAGGCGGATCTCGACGAAGATACTCCATATATCTATCGCGTGGAAGATGCAAATTCACCGGCAGAAATGGAAGTGTTGATTTGGGCAGCTTATCGCCAAGTCTTCAGCGAGCATGAAATCCTCAGATTCAACCGTCAGATTACCCTGGAATCCCAGCTGAAAAATGCGGCGATTACAGTACGGGAGTTTATTGCTGGTCTGGCGAAGTCAGAGGCATTTTACCGTTTGGTTGTCTCGGTCAATAACAACTATCGCCTTGTAGACATTTGTCTCAAGCGTTTTTTAGGTCGGGAACCTTACAACAAAGCCGAAGAAATCGCTTGGTCAATTAAAATTGCCACTTTGGGCTTCAGCGGTTTTGTTGATGCCTTGGTGAACAGCCAAGAATATACCGACAACTTTGGGGACTTCACCGTACCCTACCAGCGCAAGCGGATGGAACAGCGTCCTTTCAACCTGGTGACGCCTCGCTATGGCGAAGACTTCCGCGAAACTGCTGGCACCGTCAAGACCGATTGGCGCTTCACTGTGGAGAAGTTTTACAGCCGCAAGAACCAGGAACGGCAACTTCCCGAAGGCGACCCCCGCAAGTTCCGCGAGGTAGCGGCGTCGCTCAGTACCAAGCGCAACTACGCCCAAAACGTCTCAGCGTTTAACATTGATTACCTGAACAAAGTGCCTAATCGGGGCAGACGCTAAGGGGTAAAGTGTTAGTTTTCTAGACTGCTTGCACTTCTTATAAAACCAAACTGTGGCTCTGGTTCCCGCTTTCAAGACAGCTAGATAATGTCCTATAAAGACATCTAGTTGTTAGAGTGAGCGGTAATCAGAGCCACAAACTTTTTGAGTGCATAGAGTACAGGCGGGTACAGGCGATCGCTTTCTATTAAACTAAAAGAATGTCCAAAGAGCTAGAGCCTACTCAAACCTCATCAGGATTAATCCCCATTGAGCGCAATCTTTCTGCTAATTGCTCTGCTCTAGCTTGAGCCAATTCTTTCTCTTGTCGCTCCGTTTCTGCTCTAGCTTGAGCCAATTCTTTCTCTTGTCGCTCCGTTTCTGCTCTAGCTTGAGCCAATTCTTTCTCTTGTCGCTCCGTTTCTGCTCTAGCTTGAGCTAATTCTCTTTGCGTTTCTAATTCCACATAGGACAAAAACTTCTGTCCATCGGGGCGATAGATTTCTAACTTATCTGACTCTATCTCAAAGCGTATCCCTAAACGAGGACTCACCCAACTCGCCATTGACTCAATCTCATTAAATCCTTCATCAGAAACCAGCCACCCAGTTAAATCACCGTCGTCAGGGTCGTATATATAGTATTCTTCAACTCCATATCGTTCGTAAAACCTGAACTTCCTCAACATTTCTGCTTTACGATTTCCGGGTGATAATATCTCAAAGACAACTTGAGGGGGAAGATTGTCTTCTACCCATTGTTTATAAGAACCGCGATCGCTCTTTGGTCTGCCAAACACTATCATCACATCAGGCGCTTGGCGAATTTTATTATCTCCCTCAACTGGATACCAGAGCAAATCGCCTGCTACAAAGACATTTTGATTATCTTTAAATAAGGCATCTATCCCCAGCTTAATTTTTACAATATAATCAAACTGTTTGGTATTATCAGCCATCAGTTGTCCATCACTGTCTGGGTAAATAATCTCTTGCTTAGTCAGCGGTTGAACTGGTGCAGTCATGTGGATGTCTCCATTTTTTCTAGTAGCATCGTGCAAATACTATTGCTGATTGCTATGGCGCAATATTTCTCGCACTTCCATTAAAATCTGCCCCAACATATTTTTGCCACTGCCATCAGCACCGCAACCCCAATAATAATCACCGGGTGCATTCTCAACAATTAACTCATCGCCTGTAGAAAGTAATTCTTCGCGAATGTCGGCATGAGTTTCAAATTTGCGTAGTACGGCTTTTCGCATAATGTCATCTTTTACCTGTTCCCAATCAGGACGCAGGGGACGCGATCGCTCTCGTCCCATTTTCGCCGCATCCTTCGGTGTCTTTACCTGGCGAATTTGGTCAGCGTGAGGCGTCCCAACAAACTTTTGTGCTTGGAAATAATGTTCGCTGGTAGGCCAATAAACATCATCTAACACAAAGCCGTGAGGCGAAAAATTGGAGAAACAACCATATCTTTCGCGGGTACTGTAAAAGTAAATTGTCATTTTAAAAGTAGTTAGTCTAGTGAATCCGGCGCGATAAAGTTAGAACAGGACTTACGCAACATCACCACATAGGAAGGGCAACCACAGGGGGATTGAACCGACAAGAACGCTATATGTATAAGCTTTGCGTAAGTCCTGTTAGAATTAACGACTGAATTATTGCTCATTTATTTTTAGCACCTGTTTTAACAAATTGCGTTCTTCGATGGGAAGCTCTAGCAAGACACGCGGATCGCCTTTTGTCTGGCGATAGGAAACAGCAGCATTGAGAAGACGCAGAGGGATTTGAAATTCTTTACAATCGCTCGTCAGTTCCCGCCATACCTCCAACCATGCCCATGCTGCTTTGTCGCTAATAAATATTGACTGACTGAAGCGATCGCTCTTGATAATGGACAGATGCGATCGCCGCCAAAGCATCTCGACCGAGTGCGCGGTAGGCAGCATTCAGCAGTTTGGCAGCAGCCGCTTCTCGTTCCGGATTACCACCGGAAAGCCAGTGCAAGTCACGACCTAACGCCAGCGCCTCAGCCGGTTGACCCTCAGCACAAGCTTCTAGCGCTGCCGCAATCCAGTCTTGGACAATTGGCGCATCCGCTAAGATAGCCGTTCTCATGGCTTCAAGATCCCGCTGAGGACAAGTTTCGGCACTTAAGCCGGGAATTGCCACACCCGCGCCATCATCAGTAGCAATTCTGGCACCCAGCGGCTGTTGCTTGTAGGCTTTCTCGTACAGACTTCCCATTTCAGGGCGTTCCGCCGTTTCAAACGCCATCACCGCATCGCGGAGTGCTGAGAGTCTGACTCGTCGATGCCGGGAATCGTTGTCGTAGCGGTCATATTCCAGCTGAGAGACCGCTTTTTCGATTTGGAAGCGAACCTGCTGGAGTAATGTTTGACAACCATCATCACAGACGGGAATGCCGTCGTTGTTCCAGTAATACATCACACTCGTGGGAAGTTCTCTGGGGTCATCGTACCAAAGACCAAAATGCAGACCATCGCCACCACCGTACAGCAAAGTGAGAAACTCCGGCGGATCGCGGTAATAGCGGTAATGTAAGCGATGGTCAAGTTCTGGTATGGGTTTTCGCTGCAAACTTTCCTCACTGAATAAATCAAACAAACCGCAAGGCGTTGCAATCCAGTGCATTTCTTGCCGCTCAATGGGAGTTAAGCTGAGCCAGAAAGCCCAGAATGCGAAAACATGGTCGGGTAAGGTCAAGCCGTGGGTTTGTTGTACCAGCGATCGCACTATTTCCACCAACGCCTGCGCTTTTTGTCGGGCATCCAGGCGCATCTGCTTGATCGTGGCGGCATCCGGCAGATTTTCCTGACGCCATGCCATATATTCCGCCTTCCAGGAACGTTCATTTGCCGCTTGCCACAGATGCCGCCAGATATCCGTCCAATGACCTGAGTCATCAGGGCATTCTTTAATTTGCTGACGCGCTGCTTTGTAGAATTCTTCGTGCCGATAGGAGTTTGGCGTCCAGCGTTCTGTTTCTGTTTCCCAGCGTTGTTTTGCCCATGAGACACCATGTTCTGCGATCGCTGTAAAAGATGCTTCAAAAGCATCTAGCAAAGTCTGTCGTTCTACGGCAGCTTTCGCCTCAAATTCTTGACGAAATGCCTCGAAAGCAGACCACTCGGCAACTAAATCATCCTCTGGTCGATCCAACTGCTTCAGCCACCAATTATCAAATTCCTCTTGAAGCATCTGTTCGATATCTTTTTCAATCTCGTCGCGGAAGCGGGGACGGGGGTCTTCACCCAGTAACTCGAATTGCTCTTGATTTAGCGTGACTTCTGCTTTGCGACCCAATATTTCGACTTCAACGACAATCTTTTCTCCAGGCTGCAACTTGACTACAACACCCTGAAAATCACTGAATGGTCCTGCGGTAATCGCTCCTACGCTTCCTGGTTTGAAATTTTTCATTTCCTCCTCACAGCATCGCCAAGCGGATGCGGGGTAAGCGCAGCGGTCTTGCAACTAGCACTCCTCGCTTTTCTGAAGTTCTTTTGTCAGGCTTCTAAACTATCTTAATTTTACTCTGATGACTGGCGGCAAATCTAAACTTTTGGGCATCCTTCCGGTAGGCTCGGAATCACTACAATTAAAAATTAAAAATTAAAAATTAAAAATTAAAGAAATAAATAAGTTTTGATTAATTTATTTAGGGTACACAAGGAATTTTAATTATGTAAAAAAAGCTGCGAAACATCATTATTCAATGCCCAACTTTTGATGATGGGGATTGTAATACGTGAATTTTAAATTGATAATTTTGAATTTGAGCGAAGCGAGTGACAAGTTATCGAGAATCAGAAATAAAATTTTAATTCACTATTTCATACTTTTTATAATTGTTATTTTCAGTTGTAATTACTAAGAATGTTGAGAATCAATTCAAATAAAATATAATATAATAAGTTATTGAGATAGGTTTCTTTTAAAAGAGTTGCTTTTGCTATAAACTAATTTAAGCGTGACCAAATTCAACAATATTTTCCCACGCTGAAAACATTCGCAGGCAATTTCTACCTTCATGCTTCGCTCTGTAAAGCGCTCGATCGGCTTGATGTAATAAATCTTGAGAATCAACTAAATTAACAGCGCTAGCGATCGCGCCACCGATACTAATAGTAATGGGTAGCAGCAGATCGTTAGAAATCTTGAAAGGACGCTCGGCGATGCAAGAGCGCAAACTTTCACCATACTCTAAACCATTGTGCAAATTCAGTCCCAGCGTGATGCAGACAAACTCTTCACCGCCATAGCGATACAACAGACTGCTAGGGCGTGCATTGGACTGTAATCGTCCGGCGATCGCTTGCAGCACACAATCTCCCACTGTGTGACCATAGGTATCGTTCACCTGCTTAAAATGATCCACATCAATCAGGAATACACACAAATAACGATAGCGAGTATTCGCATCGCGGGTGCCGACTTGCCGCAGCATATGAGGTAACGCCTGATCCATTGCCCGACGATTTAATAAACCCGTTAACTGATCGGTCAGCGACAAAGATTCTAGCAATTCATTACGGGCAGTCAATTGCTGATTCGCTTGTCGCAGTGCCTGATTCGCTTCGCTCAATTCTTGCGTTAACCGCTGCGATCGCAATCCAGCTCCCACCCGCGCCCGTAATTCACTCATATCAATCGGTTTCGGAAGATACTCATCAGCTCCAGTATCTAAACCCTCCACCCGGTCTTTTACATCCCCACGAATCGTCAGCAAAATAAAAAATGTCAAAGATAATTCTGGATCGGATTTAACCTGGCGACACACTTCCAGTCCATTGATGACTGGCATCATCCAATCGCAAATAATCAGATGAGGGCGTAGCTGTTTTGCTTTCATTAATCCCTCTTCACCATTAGCCGCTACTATGACTTCATGACCTAGAAGTTGGAGTGAGTTTTTGACGACTAACCGAACGCTAGGGTCGTCATCAATCATTAAAATTTTTGACATGGAACAAGCCTGCGTGCCTCCAGTCCGATCGGCGGCAAGAACGACTGGAGTTTCACCCTCCAACTTCTCCCAGTCAATTATCTCAAATAAAAAAGATTGAATCTTTTGGAAATGATTTTCTAGTTTTAGCACCAATTCAGTAACTTCTTTAAAGTTTTTTTGCTGACTTTGAAGTTCTAATCGATCGGCTAAAATTTTTAATTCCTTGACGCCTACATTTGCACTAGCGCCGCGAATTTGATGAGCTTTATGTTCGATTGCTTCAAAATTTTTAGAAAAAGTTGCAGACTTTATCGATAATAAGTTTACTTTTGTATCTTCTAAAAAGGCTTGTAAAATTTCTTTTCGCAATTTCATATCTCCCAGGGTTATATCGTCCAAGCGATTTAAATCCACCAAGTCATTGACATTTGATTCATCCAGGTTGGCACTGGAGTCAAGGGGAAGGGATTTACTTGGTAATTCTATAGATGTGAAGGCGATCGCCTGCTTATTTTTAACAATCGCACGACTCCAACTTTCTAACTTAGCTGCCAATTCTTCCTCACTAACAGGCTTAAGTAGATAATCATCCATGCCGACATTTAGGCAGCGCTCCCGATTTGCTTTCATGCCGTTGGCAGTCATCGCAATCACGATTGTCTGTCGCGCATCACCTTCTAATTGACGAATTTTTTGTGCAGTTTCATAACCGTCTAGTACCGGCATCTGACAATCAAGGAGGATTAGGTCATAATTCACTTGGGATCTCATCCATAACGCTTCTTGACCATTGGCAGCAACATTGGCTTCATAACCTAACTTCTTTAACTGTTTTAATACAATCTTCTGACTCACAAGGCTATCTTCAACTAATAGGATTTTTAGGTGTTCTTGCTTGGTCATAAAACTGATGAATGATTTTACTCTTGACTAAAGGCAATCTAGAACGTTCCAGCAGTTTCTGGCAATCGGCATTTTTGCGGATGTTAACAGAAAATTTGGGCGATCGCGCTTAAGGAAGCCATAACGGAGCAGAAGATATGGCGATCGCCCTCGATTTGAATAACTTTACAAATAGGGATTGCTTTGAGTACACCTGTAAAAATTAGGATGCCATCCTTCAACAACGTAGATGAAAGCACCTTTACCTGATAACGAACCAGAACGGATTCAAGCGCTGCGGAAGTATGAAATCCTTGACACCAGTGCTGAGGAGGCATTTGACGATTTGACGCTTTTGGCAGCACACATCTGCGGCACGCCAATTGCCGTAGTTAGCTTAGTGGATACGGATCGGCAGTGGTTTAAGTCAAAAGTTGGCATTACGGCGCAAGAAACTCCTCGTGACATCGCTTTTTGCGCCCATGCTCTCTTGCAAACCGACCTGTTGGTCATCCGCGATGCATCCGCTGACGAGCGGTTTGCCACTAATCCCCTAGTGACTTCCGATCCGAACATCCGGTTTTACGCGGGTGCTACCTTGATGACACCAGAAGGCTTGGCACTGGGTACATTGTGTGTAATTGACTCCGTACCGCGAGATTTGAGTCCCGAACAGAGGTTGGCGCTGCAAGCGCTCAGTCGGGAGGTGATGACGCAACTGGAGTTGCGGCGGAATAATCGTGAATTGGCACAGGCGATAGAACAGCGCGACAAGGCACAAGAAGAACAGTTTCAATTTTTCACCCTCTCTCTCGATATGCTGTGTATCGCCGGGATGGATGGCTATTTTAAACGCCTGAATCCGTCATGGTCAAAGACTCTCGGCTTCACAAATGAGGAACTGCAAAGCCAACCCTTTATCGAATTTGTCCACCCAGACGACCGGGAAGCAACCATTGCCCAAGCACAAAAAATTTCTATAGGTATAGATACAATTTCTTTTGAAAATCGCTACCGCTGCAAAGACGGCTCCTACCGATGGCTGTTGTGGAAAGCAACGCCCTTGACCGAACAGCAAGCGATTTACGCAGTCGCTCATGACATTACCGAGCGCAAGCGTCGTGAAGAAGAAATGCGGAATACCCAAACATTTCTGAACTCAATTGTCGAAAATATTCCCCACATGATTTTCGTCAAAGATGCTCAAGAACTTAATTTTGTCCGTTTCAATAAAGCGGGTCAAGAATTAATTGGTTGTAACACCGAAGAATTACTGGGAAAAAATGACTACGCCTTGTTTACCAAAGAAGAAGCAGATTTCTTCACAGCCACAGATCGAGAAGTGCTGGCAACCGGAAAAGTTTTAGATATCCCAGAAGAGCAGATACAGACAAAAGATAAAGGTTTAAGAATATTACATACTAAAAAGTTACCCATTTTGGATGCCCAAGGAAACCCGCAGTATTTATTAAGAATTTCCGAAGATATTACCAGTCGCAAGCAGGCGCAAGAGGAGCTGCGAAAAAGCGAAGAATGCTTCCGCTTAGTCGTAGAAGGGGTAAAAGATTATGCAATTTATATGCTCGACCCCAAGGGATATGTTGTGAGCTGGAATGCGGGAGCAGAAAGGATTAAAGGATATCGAGCGGAGGAAATCATCGGTCAGCATTTCTCTTGTTTTTATGAGCCAGGAGAAAATCAACAAGCGATCGCGCAAAGCGAACTAGAAATCGCGATCGCTCAAGGTAACAGCGAAGCCGAAGGCTGGCGCGTGCGGAAGGATGGCTCGCGGTTTTGGGCGCACGCTGTCGTGACCGCCTTATATGATGACGCTGGACAACTGCGCGGCTTCTCCAAAGTGACGCGGGATATTAGCGAGCGCAAACAAACAGAAGAAGCATTGGCTCTGCAAGTCCGTCTGGCTCACTTTCGCGCCGATGTGGATTCTGCCCTCACTCAGAGCGACACGTTGCAAAGCATTTTGCAGCGCTGCACCGAGGCAATGGTGCGGCATCTAGAAGCGGCATTCGGTCGCATCTGGACGCTCAACCGCGAGCAAAACGTGCTGGAGTTGCAAGCCAGCGCCGGGATGTACACGCACATTGAGGGCTTCTATAGCCGCGTGCCCGTAGGTCAATTTAAAATCGGCGCGATCGCCCAAAATCGCCAACCCCACCTGACCAATTCCGTCGTAGACGATCCTCAGATTATTAACAGAGAATGGGCGGTGCGGGAAGGAATGGTCGCCTTCGCTGGATATCCCCTAATTGTTGAAGGTTCTGTGATGGGAGTGATGGCAATATTTGCCCGTCAACCCCTGAATGAATCCGTTCTCCAGTCACTGGAATTTGCAGCGGACAGGATTGCCCTGTGGATTGAGCGCAAACAGGCACAAGAGGAATTAAAGCGGCAGAACTTGCGATCGCAATTATTTGCCGAAATCACCCTGAAAATTCGCCAGTCCTTACAACTAGAAGAAATTCTCCAAACCACAGTAGAGGAAGTGCGAAAATCCCTCGCTTGCGATCGCGTGGTGATTTATCGTCTGGGAGCAGATAAAACGGGTACAGTCGTCACCGAAAATGTCGTTTCTGGCCCACCCGCCATATTAGGGCAAACCTTCAGCGCGGAAGTCTTCCCCGAAGCGTACCATCAGCGCTACTGCCAAGGACAGATCGGGATCGTTGCTGACGTAGAAAATGCCGAGATTTCACCTTGCCATCGGGAATTTTTGCAGCAGTTGGCAGTCAAGGCAAAATTAGTCATCCCTATCTTGCAGAAAAACCAACTTTGGGGACTGCTGATTGCCCACCAATGCACCTCGCCCCGACAGTGGTCTAGCTTTGAAATCGAACTGTTGCAACAACTCGCAGACCAAGTCGGCATTGCCCTGGCTCAATCCCAACTCCTAGAAGAAGAAACCCGCCAGCGCCAGGAACTAGAAATCGCCCGTCACCAAGCTGAGTCAGCTTCTCAAGCCAAAAGCGCCTTCTTGGCAAACATGAGCCACGAAATCCGCACCCCCATGAATGCCGTTTTGGGGATGACCGGGCTGCTTTTAGACACCCCCCTGACCGTAGAGCAAAAGGATTTTGTTGAAACCATTCGCATTAGTGGCGATGCCCTCCTGTACCTGATTAATGAGATTTTGGACTTGTCCAAACTAGAGGCTGGAGAGATGGATATCGAAGTTTTAGACTTTGACCTATCCACCTGTGTAGAAGAAGTCTTAGATTTATTAGCTCCCCAAGCTCATGCGAAGGATCTGGAAATTGCTGCCTTGGTATATCGCAACGTTCCCACCCACCTCCAAGGCGATGTCGGTCGTCTGCGGCAAATTCTCACCAACCTGATTGGCAATGGCATTAAGTTCACTAACGCCGGTGAAATTGTGGTCAGGGCAGAACTGCAATCAGACACCTCCCCAAATTCTCTTGGGAAGAGCGAACAGGAGGAGGTCACTATCCGCTTTTCTGTCACCGATACTGGCATTGGCATCACCCCAGAACACATGAGTCAATTGTTTCAACCTTTTTCCCAGGTAGACTCCTCCGCCACGCGCAAGTATAGCGGCACTGGCTTGGGACTCGTCATCTGCAAACAGCTCGTCAGCTTAATGGGAGGAGAAATTGGCTTTGAGAGCCAACCAGGGAAGGGAAGCAAGTTTTGGTTTACGGTGCCATTCAAAAAGCCAGCGCAACGGATAACACCAGCCATCCACACTTCTAGCAATCTAGCGGGACGGCGTCTGCTGGTGGTCGATGACAATGCCACAAACCGCAAAGTGGTTCGCTCTCAGGCGGCGCACTGGGGGATGCAAGTGGATGAGGCGGATGGTGCTGCCGCCGCCATGAGAGTTTTGCAAGAAGCTCTGGAGTGGGGAATTCCCTATGATGTGGCGGTGATTGATATGCAAATGCCCAACGTTGATGGCATTACTTTGGGCGAGCAAATCAAAGGAAATCCCATGCTGGCTAATTTACCCTTGATTATGCTCACTTCTGCCGATCAGCGAGGGGAGGCACAACGGGCAACTAAGGCAGGATTTGCTGCCCATTTGATTAAGCCAGTCAAGCCATCTCGCTTACTGGATACCATTCTCTCCATCTTGGGGAAGCAAGAGGAACCGAGGGACAGAGGCAAAGAGGCAGAGGAGAAGAATTTTTCACCCCAGCATTCCCAAGTCCCGATTCCCAAGTCCCGATTCCCAAGTCCCCAAAGCAAGTTGCGAATTTTGCTGGCTGAGGACAATCTGATTAATCAAAAAGTTGCCCTCAAGCAGCTAAGCACTTTGGGTTATGAAGCCGATGTCGCTGCTAATGGGAAGGAAGTCGTACAGTTATTAGAAAAAATTCCTTATGACTTAGTTCTGATGGACTGTCAGATGCCGATTCTCGACGGTTATGAAGCAACGCGAGAGATTCGGCGGCGACAAACAGAAGGTTCGCGCCGTACCATCGTCATTGCCCTAACGGCTAACGCGATGAAAGAAGACCGCAAACGCTGTCTTGATGCTGGGATGGATGACTATTTGAGTAAGCCAGTATCAAGGGAACAGTTATCAGCGGTAATTGAGCATTGGGCGGAAGTGATTTTTCAGGGTGCAAATGTCAGCAGTGGGGGTGTTGCCACACCGGAAGATGTAGAGACGCCAAAGAAAGCGTCTTTACGAGATTTGGTGGATTGGGAACATCTGCATCGACTTTCTGAGGGCAGCACGGGGTTTGAGCTGGAACTGTTGCAAATGTTCTTCACGGAAGTTCAAGAGCATCTGGAATTGGTGAAAAGAGCGATCGCTATCAATGATTTTGATAGTCTTGCAAAAGAAGCCCATCACATCAAAGGTGCGAGTGCCAACGTCGGAGTAGAGGGGATGAGAAACAATGCAGAAAAGCTGGAGGAACTCGCCTCCCATCAACAACTTGAGGGAGTTATTGAAATAGTATCTGCGTTAGAAACAGCCCTCTGCCGCATTCAAGCTTGGGTTAAGGATAATGAATAATTAAAAGGGAATTGTTCATCTCACATCTTGCATTCGCACCAACCGCTAGCACCAACCGCTAGCACCAACCTCCAGGGATTTAAATCCCTGGCTAACAACAAAAGTCCTCTCAAGAGGACTAAATACAGATCAAACAATACAGATCAAACAAAGGTTTAAGTCCACGCTTCGTGGACTTGGGCTATCAGCCCGGAACTTTAATTTCGGGCGAGATGAAAGGTCATCATAAAAGTGATGCCAGATTTGAGTTTATTGTTCATTAGCCCCCTGCTTTTCTGCTTTGGTTGCGTTACCTGCCGTGTCTGTAGCGGAAGCCGCAGGAAGTGCTGATATGACGACTTCCTTGGCAAAGGGGTTGTGAAAAAACGATCCGGTTTGGGGTGGCAGCATGGGATTGAGGACAATTTCTGCAAGACTTTTTCCGACACCTGTTAGGGGAATTGCCAAAATCACCCCTAACAATCCTCCCAATTTCCCTCCGAGTAGGAGAGAGACGAAGATAATGACTGGGGATAAACCTGTCAAATTGCCCATAATGCGAGGTGCGACCAAATTATCTTTTATCTGCTGAAGTGCGATCGCTACGGCTAAGACTTGCAGCGCCTGAAACCAATTGATAAACGCTACCACAATGACAACCGTGGCAATTCCTAAAGTTGCTCCGATAAAGGGAATGATTTCCATCAACCCAATAAAAACCGCAAATACTAGGAAAAATGGCACGTGCAATGCCCAAAATGCTAGGGAAAGAGTAGTCGCCATAAACACACCCAATAACACCTGACCCGACACAAATCGCTGCAAATTTCGTTGCAGTGATTCTGTCAAACCGCCTTTAATTTTGGGTGAGAAAATACTCGTCAGTCCCTGCCAAACTCGCTCACCATCAATGAGCATATAAAATGAAATGACGAGAATTAGAATTAAGTCAAAAAACCAGTTAAAGGTGCCTAATACTAAGCCAAAGCCTCTGGTAGCGATCGCTTGGGCTTGCGCTTGTACTCGTGCCAACAACTCAGAAGCCAAAATTCGCACGTCAAATGGCAAATTGTGTTCTGCACTCCAAGCTTGGAAGGTAGCTAATTGCTGTTGTCCAGACTCCAGTAGCGAAGGTAAATTTGTCACCAATTGCCGCCCCTGATTAAACACTGGCGGCACTACAGTCAGGGCAATGAGTACCAGCGTTAAAGCTGCTATCAAATAAACTAAGATCGCTGCTACACTCCGGGGCAAGAAAGTTTGCAAAACGGCAACAGCATAGTTGAGAAAAAATGCAATCAGTCCGGCGGTGAGCAAAATGCTAATCAACTCACCCACATATCTCAGAGCCAAAATCGTCACCCAACCGCTTGTCAGAACGAGCAGCCAAGTGATTAGAAACTGTTGGAGTGGTGAAAAGGCACGATTCATCTTTGCTCTATCTCAATGGGGGAGAGTAATCCGCCGGGGGTTGAAACCCCTGCCTCATAGCTAAAGTCGTCTTTAGACGACTATACATTAGTATTTGAGTCGTGTTTAGACGACTTGGACTATTAGCTCGTGGACTTAAGTCCCTGGCGGGTTTTAGCAGAATGAAATAGCCTTGGTTCATGGCGATGAACCATCAAGAGCCTAAGTTTATTTACATTTACCTACTTAGTTGTGGGTTTTTATAGGCAACGCGATCGCAAACTCTGTTCCTTGTCCCGGCTCCGAAATAACCTCGATTTTCCCCTTGTGCTTTTCAACAATTTGGTAGCAAATGGATAGTCCTAAGCCAGTGCCTTTACCTACCGGCTTCGTAGTGAAGAAGGGATTAAACAGCTTGTCTCTAATTTCTAGAGGAATTCCAGAACCATTATCACGAATTCCCACTCGAATATAGTTAGAGTTGAACCGTTCCGTGCGAATTAGAATTTGCGGATTGTGGATTTTAGGATTGTGGATTTTAGATTTTAGATTGGGGATTGGGAACTCTCCTTTGTTTCTCTGCTCCCCCTCTTCCTGTCTCTCCTTTTTGTTCTTTGCCTCTTCCAAAGCATCAATTGCATTACTGATAATGTTCATAAATACCTGGTTTAGTTGAGCTGGGTAACACTCAACTAGAGGCAAATCTTCATAGTTTTTGACTACCTCAATCCCCAACTTAAGACGGTGATTGAGAATCAACAGCGTGTTTTCTATCCCTTCATGGATATCGACTGGTTTCATCTCAGATTCATCAAGGCGGGAGAAGTTTCGCAAAGACAAAACAATTTGCCGGATACGTTCAGTACCCATTTTCATAGAAGACAGTATTTTGGCAAAATCTTCTGTAAGAAAGTCCAGGTCAATTGCTTCAATCTCCTCTTGAATGACAGGGGTAGGGTGGGGGTACTGCTGCTGATAGAGATGTACTAAATTAAGCAGTTCTTGCGTATAAACGTTAGCGTGTTCCAAATTACCGTAGATGAAATTGATGGGGTTATTAATTTCATGAGCGATGCCAGCAACTAGCTCTCCCAAACTGGACATTTTTTCAGTTTGAATGAGTTGAGATTGGGTTTGTTGAAGTTCTTGGAGCGCTTGTGTCAATTCCTCAGTTCGTTGTTCTACTCGCTCCTCTAGTGTCTGACGAGCTAACTCTAGTTCGTGGGTATATTCTCCTACCCACTGCACCAGACAATTTAGAGAGGTTGCTAATGACCCCACTTCATCCTCAGTTGTGACCGGACTGCGGAGGTCAAAGTTAGATTCTTGGGTGATTGCTCTAGCAACTTGAGTGACGGCTTCTAGGGGACGAGCGATCGCACGAGTAGTAATAATCGCCAACGCTACCGCGATCGTAACTGACAGCAGCATACTCCCAACAACAATTTGCAGCCTGAGTATCTGTGCTTGCTCAAGCTGGTTTCTTGCTTGCATCTGTTGAGATTCTGCCGTTTCTTTCAACCCAGTTAAACTCTCTGCCAGTCGATCGAATTTAACAGTGATATTAGTTGCTGTTGTGCTTCTGATAGAATTCAACAACTGTTGCTGTGCTACCGAAATCTCCTCTGGTTTCAAGTTAGCTGGCTCGATTTGCTGCCAGAGTAACTTAATTAAGTAAGTGTAGGATTCGGTATTTGTTTCATAACCCTTCAATAAATCTTTTAACTCTGTAGCCTTTGTTGCTAAGTTATCGGGGTAGCTATCTATAAAAGAATTAAATTCAGTTAACAGTGCCTCGATCCGATTAACACTTCTAAAAAACTTAGCAGTTTCGTAGTCAAACCAAATTGATTCTCCTAGTACAGTAACCAGCCGCTGTGGGTGCGATCGCACTTCGCCAACAGCATTTTCTAAATTACTGAGGAGGTTTTGCTGCTTCTCGGCAATTATTAGCTGCTTTTGAGCCTGTTTTTCGTAGTAATCTCCACTAATTAGACCAATCGTTGTTCCTAGAACTGCTATGCCGATAGCCAAAGAATAGCCGTAACCAATTTTTTTGGCTATACTCAAGTGCGGAATAAAGCGTCCTATCCAGTTTGTAGGAAATTTCAAGGTATTCCCTTGGCTATCTAAAGTTAGGCTTATCTGCAACCCGTGTCCTTGGAGACTCTTTGAGGAAAGTCTAAAGGTTTTAAAAAGCATAAACCAAATATCCCCAAAAGAGTCGAATCAAGTGATTAAACCTATTGAACAAAACTGCCTTGTCCTATGGCTTTATAGACCTCCCGAATCATGTTGTAATCAGCATCATTCGCCGCAACTAACTGAGAGCCTTTGTACTTACCTTCCTCGACGGATAAAAGACTTTGAATCAGTTTATTCTGATTTTTAATTGCGCGCTCACTCATCTCTTTAACGAAGTCAGGATCGAGCTTACTACTGGCAACAAATAAATCGTTGGGAAGAAGCGGTCCTTTCACTATTAGTGGTAACTCACTCTCAGATAAGCCTTCATCTCGGAGGAATTTCTCATACTTAACAGCAGACCCTCCCCAAGCATCAACCTCACCTTTTTTCAAGGCGGGTAGTCCCTTACTTCCTAACATGAGGATTTTTATGTCAGATTTAGGATCTAATCCAGCGTCTATCAAAAACTTGGTGGGACCAAGATAACCGCTGGTCGATCCTACCTGCCACATGGCAATTTTTTTACCTTTTAACTGTGCTACTGACTTGATCTTGCTGTTAGCAGAGACACAGATAACTGCATGGTAGTTGGGTCGCGTGATACCGATGACAGGAACTGCGTTTGTCCTTGCACGCATCACCACGTATTCCGAGGGACCTGTGAGAACAAAATCTAGCTGATCGGACTGTAAGGCGGCGGCTGCTGCTGTGTAGCTTTCAACGGGGACAAACTCAATTTTCTTTTCCAGTACCTCCTCTAGTGCCATTCGCAATTCCCCATAATCGCGCTGCAACTGTTCAAGACTTTGAATATCTGTCACTGTAAATCGAAGCTTTTCAGGGGAATTTTGTGCAGATGAAGGCGAATCTCTATCATTAGGGTTACTTGCTACCGTACAGCTGGTGATTAATATTAGGGAATACCAGAGAAAGTGCCGTCGTTTCATAACTATTTGCCTACAAATAAATAAATATAATTTTAGCTAATTTAAATTATATCTTGGTTAACAATAGGTCGTAAATTATTTAAATCTAATTGTAGAATAAAAAAATAAATTTAAAAGTCTTATAAGAAGGTTTGTCCTTATCAAAGTTACAGGCATCTGCGGCTCTAAGTTCCCGTTCTGCAGGAACTTAGAGCCGCATATATTTCTATGAGATTAACCAAGGCGATCGCGCTTGTCTTACTGAAATTGCCGATCGATAAGACTTTAGGGCGATGTGAATGCGATCGCTTACACTAATTCCGTAGAGAGCGCATCCCACGTTGCATTCTTTTCTAATTTCTAAAAACCGATTACCACAGCGCCTGTACCGGCTCTTCTTCGGGTGGTATCTCTTCGGCTGGTATGGTATACGGACTGCTGCGAGTTGCAGGTTGCTGTTGCGTTACTGTAGGGATTGTTCCCGTAGGGGTTACGGTTGGCGCTGGGGTAACAGTAGCGGTCGGCGTAGGAGAGGGCGATGGTGTTGTAGTTTGAGTACCCGCAGGAAGCACTTGGCTCGCACTCCGACTACCGAGGGGGAAGCGCACGCCCACTATACCGCCTAAAAAAATAGCCAGAGCTACTACGAAAATCACGCCAGGGATTATTTGATCGCGCATCGATTAGGGGTGAAGGCTTACTTTAGTTCATCTTAGCCTAGTCAAAAACCCTAAGCTGTTAGCTCAAGGAAATAACTTTGTGTATTTTCACGAATTTTCTGTCAGTTCCACTCACCCCACCGACGGATTTCTCAGCGGCAGGACTTACACAACATCACTACATCTGAGGGCAACCACAGGGGGATTGAACCCGAAAAAACGCTATATGTATAAGCTTTGCGTAAGTCCTGAGCGGGTTGTCCTGAAAAAGTAGAGGCGGGGAAACCTACCCCTATTCGCCGGTTTCTTCAGCAGAAAAATTGTCATCCAACTAGAAAGATTAAATCTAAGTTAAATCTAAGGTAAATACTTTTGCACCACGCTCCAGCCGGTTAGCGAAACCCAGGCTAATCCCACCAATAGCACCAGATTGGTTGCAATATGAACCGAACGCGCCCAAGCTCGGTTGGGATTAATGAGAATTGCACTTCCCGCTGAGAGCAACACTAATACCACCACGACCCAACCGGCAATCCAGTGCGCCGAGTGAGCGAGGCTGCCATAATGACCTAACGTGCCGACAACCCCAATGGCTAGCAGCAGCAAGACGAGAGCCACCAGAATTGCGCCAGTAGCGTAGTGAAAAAGACGCAACCATCGCGGTTGCGAACTTCTTTGCTGACGAGCCGCAAACATCCAACTGCCAGTGACTCCCAGCAATAGGTAGGCTAACAGAGACAAGCCCATCGACCACGCAGCAATTTTCCAGAGCCAGAGAAAGGAAGGTAGATTCACTCGTTACTTATTTACATTCAGCTACAGCCGCATCTACTTTTCATCTTAAGCTGTTCGCTTGGCGCTATAGCAATCCTATTTTAGTGGTGAGATACCAGCCCTTGAGATCCCCGACTTCGTAAGAGTTGCCCTAGGATCTTGCTTTCACGAATCATTTAGGACTGCTATATCAGTGAGAAAAAAAAGAATTTGTCTACCTAAGTATACGAGAATTTACCAGTCAATTCCTCTAAAAGCTAATCGCTAATCGCTGAAAATCCCATAAAAAAGAGTTGTCGCTCATGACAACCCTAAAATTACTGAATTTTCCCAGCAAAACTAGCCAATATAAGCGGTTGTTAAAGATTCTACGGTTTCTAAATTTCTTTTTTTCTGGATTTCAAGCTTCCGGGTGTTATCGTTTATTGCCTTTTTTTCCTCATCGTGTAGGTCGATTGTATTATACTCGGAATCATTGCCTTCGTTGATACACAGGCGATCGCACGGAATTTTATCTGAAAGAATGGCACTCGCCATCATCCCTGTATGAATTTCCAGATGAGCCTCTGGTATTGCTTCAAACACTAAGCGTTGTCCTGGAAAGACAACCCGCTCAAAGTACCAGTTCGGAAGATTACTAATCCGAGCAATTTGAATGTGGCTTGTAGCATTAACGTAGCAGCAGAGAATGCGATCGCTGTTACCAGAAGGAAGGGGATCGAGTATTTGAGCCATAACTGCCGAGGAGCTTTGCGCCACTGTTGAAGATTACAATAACTAAGCTAACATTGGGCGATCCCGGCTTGTTGTAAACACGACTACCAACTGAGTATTTTGGTGAGATATCTCCCCAAAGTTAGAGGCAAAAATTCCACTTTTAGTAATCCTTGCTACTTGCGATTGTAAGGGCAATTCCCCGTGCCTTAGCCTCCGACTTGGGCCACTACTCCCTGTCAAAACACCTTCCCCACGCCTCATGCCAGCTTTGCTAGATGAAAATGCCAGCGAAGTAAAGATTTCTTCAGGATCGGCAATGAATTCGTGCTTAATTTCGGCTTGCTGCCGAGAATAGACTTCCGATCTTGGAGCGATTTTTGCAGCGTTGCGTTCCCTTTTTCGCCTCCAGAACCAAAATCAGGGCGAGACTGAGGATAGTAAATGTTATCGTAAAGTTATATAAAGACCTTTCAGAATCATTTCATTTATAGATACAGAGGTGCTGCTGTCGCCAGTAATTCCTGCGGGTCAATGGCGGATTCACATCTAGTCGCTAAAGATACCCAACATGGCTCAAATCCTGAGAGCAAGTCTTAGTCAGAAGAATTTTTGAGAAAGCGATCGCATTTGTCGCTTTCGATCTCAGTAGTAGTAAATTTAGATACAAAAAACCACGATGAATAATCGAATTCTCTACGTCCGCCTCCCCTGCAACCCGATTTTCCCCATCGGAGTGGTTTACTTATCCGATCACGTACACAAGCAATTCCCAGAAGTAGAACAGCGGATCTTTGACTTGGGAACCGTGCCGCCTCTGGATTTCACTGGGGCGTTGGATACTTGTGTCGATGAATTCAAACCCACACTACTGGTATTTTCCTGGCGCGATATTCAGATTTATGCGCCCGTGGGAGGCAGAGGTGGCAACCCACTCCAGCACGCCTTTGAGTTTTACTACGCCAAAAATCCGCTGCTGAAATTGCGCGGGGCACTGGGAGGGCTGCGCGTCACCACGGCATACTACACCGAACTCTGGCGCAACCTGGGATTAATCAAACGGGGACTCAAACGCGCTCAAAAATATCATCCAGAAGCCAAAGCCGTTGTCGGTGGCGGTGCTGTGAGCGTATTTTACGAACAGCTGGGTAAGAGTCTGCCATCCGGGACAGTTGTTTCGGTGGGTGAAGGCGAAGCGCTGCTGGAAAAAATGCTGCGAGGGCAAGATTTTCGGGATGAACGATGCTATGTGGTGGGAGAGACAACGCCACGCGATCGCATGATCCACGAACGTCCCACTAATATCGAAAAAACCGCCTGCAATTACGACTACATCGAAACCATTTGGCCTGAGTTTCAATATTATCTGCAAGACGAAGATTTCTATGTCGGCGTGCAGACAAAGCGGGGTTGTCCCCACAACTGTTGTTACTGCATTTATACAGTTATTGAGGGCAAGCAGGTACGGATTAACCCAGCCGATGAAGTTGTCGCCGAGATGCAACAACTTTATGACCGAGGAATTCGTAACTTCTGGTTTACCGATGCTCAGTTTATCCCAGCTCGGAAATTTATCGATGACGCCATTGAGCTATTGCAGAAAATCCTCGACGCTGGGATGAAAGACATCCATTGGGCAGCTTATATTCGGGCAGACAATTTAACGCCTGAGTTATGCGACTTGATGGCGAAAACCGGCATGAACTACTTTGAAATCGGCATCACCAGCGGTTCCCAAGAACTTGTGCGGAAAATGCGGATGGGCTATAACCTGCGGACAGTCTTAGAAAATTGCCGCGACTTAAAAGCAGCAGGCTTCAACGACTTAGTTTCCGTCAATTACTCATTTAATGTAATAGACGAAACTCATGAAACAATTCGCCAAACCATTGCCTATCACCGGGAGCTAGAGCGAATCTTTGGTGCGGATAAAGTTGAACCGGCAATCTTCTTTATTGGCTTACAACCCCATACTCATTTAGAAGAATATGCCTTCGATAAGAATATCCTTAAACCAGGATACAACCCGATGAGTATAATGCCGTGGACAGCTAAAAAATTACTTTGGAATCCAGAACCCCTCGGCTCATTCTTCGGTGAAGTTTGCCTGCAAGCATGGCAACAAAATCCTAACGATTTCGGTCGAGAAGTGATGAAAATTCTAGAGGAGAAACTTGGTTGCGCCGACTTAGAAGAAGCCCTCGCGGCACCTATTCAGTCAAAAGAAAAACACCTAGTTACTGTATCTTAGTTTCATGAATTGCTAAGTAGACATTGCCCACCCTAGCCTGCATTTCTCTTCTTTCCTTGTTCTTTGCGTCTTTGCGGTTCATTTAATAAAACCAAAATTATGTTAGAAGGCTCCATTCTGCAACAGCTAGAAGTTGCCCACAGATCGAGTAAAAGACCGATTCGATTTGGGGTGTACTACAAAAACACCCTCGTTGCCCTGTGTCATGCCCTGGAAGACCACATCTTAACTGAGGACAGTTCCCCCTTGACCATCGCCGCCTTCCAAAGAGGCAAATGGTATCTGCAAGAAGCAGATCGCTATAGGGACATTGCACAGAAATCGCGTCAGATTGCCATCATGGCGTCACCGGATACGGGGTTTACCGAACACCCCACCAGCCAACTGCCCAATGTAGATATAGTGGCATTAGACACATCCGACCCGGTGGCTGAAGAATGGCACTTAATCATCTTTTCGCCAACATACACGGCAATGGTGCTTTGTCAAGAGATTTCAGAAGAAGATTATGGTGCAGCAGGGCTACCCGCGTCAGATTTGGAGCGTAAGTTCTATGGTTTGTGGACGTTTGAGCCAGAGTTGGTGAAAGAGACGGTGGATTTAGCGATCGCCCATATTGGTCGCTACAACCCGGAACTAGAGAAAAAACTCATCGCCTGTAAAGAGTCAATCCAGCCATCCTTAGCAACCCCAGAGAATCTAAGTTCAGTGGTGTCTTCCGTGGTGGAGTATCTCCAGCATGGGCAAGAAGATATATCGACTGGCACAAATCTAGACATCCCCGTTGGATCTCGCCAACAAGCGCTGGATCGGAATTTAGTTTCCAATGAAATTCAGGCATTCTTGCGGATGGCGCAGCTGATGGATATGGCAGATATTACCAATCCAATGGCAGCAGCGGAAGTGGTGGCACTTTCCGAAATGATAGGGCAACTACTAGATTTACCCGCTTGGCAGATGAAACGCCTGCGCCTTGCCGGGTTGCTGCACCGCATCGATCCGATGCAGGGAGCGGAAAGTGTTCTGGCTGCTGCTAAGTCGAGTCGCTACGACGAGGATGCACCCAGTTATGCGCTGACTTGTCCATTGGTGCCGGGAGCGCAAGTATTGAGAAGAATGTCACAACTGCGGGCAGTTGCCCAAATCGTCACTCACCAAACCGAGTGGTGGAACGGCACGGGTGAGCCAGCCGGGTTAGCTGGTGATGAAATTCCCTTGGAATCGAGAATTTTGGGATTAGTCGCAGACTTTCAGTGGCGACTCGTGCAAGCGAGAAATGCCAATCCCGACAGCGAAGAGAATTTATCAAAAGCTATAGAAGAGTGTCGGCAACAACAAGGCGATCGCTTCGATCCCAAATTGGTTGAAACTCTATCACTCCTCGTCATGGGTATGCAACAGGGTTTGAGTCTACCTGTCACGCCAACCAAAGTGACGGCGGGAATGTGGCTCTTGGATGCAAATCTCTATGGCGGTACAGCCGTGCAACCTTCATTAATGGGGAATGGGTAATGGAAGTTATGAGTTTTGATTGAAAAGATAGTTCTTTCATGCAAAACTCAGACGCGATAACCACAAATCTTACAACTTAAAACTTTTTCCCCATTCGCAATCCTTCAATCCTTAAAATGGACATTCAAGCAATTCGTTCCGGCAAACTCAAGCAACTGCAAGGTACAGATTTAGAAGACGAAGATTTTTCAGGAGTAGATTTGCGAGGCATCAATCTCGCCGGTGCTAACCTCGTTGGCACAAATTTTAGTGGCTCCAACTTAGAACGCGCCCGTCTCGATGGTGCAAATTTAATCGAAGCGCAACTAACAGGCGCTGACTTGCGGGCGAACCTGCTGGGCGCTAACTTGATGCAAGCTGACTTATCCGGTGCTGACTTGCGCGGTGCAAATTTGCGAGGCGCTAACTTGATGGGAACGAAACTCACGCAAGCGTCTTTTGCCGGTGCCTTCTTGAGCGGTGCTAACTTGATGAGCGTCAACTTGCAAGGCGTGGATTTGCGGAGTGCTGACTTGCGGGGTGCTAACTTGAGCGGTGCCAATTTGCAAGGTGCAGACTTAAGCCAAGCGGATTTACGGGGCGCTTTGCTTAGTGAAGCGAATCTAGAAGAAGCAGACTTGCGGGGTGCAAATCTTGCCGGGGCAAATTTGACTGGAGCAAATTTGCTCTGCGCTGAGTTAGATAGTGTTAACTTGACTGGCGTGACTTTGGATCGAGCTTGTTTGACTGGAACCTGTGCGGACAAAATGGCTTCAAAAGCCTGAACAAACAGCCGCTATTAGCGGTTCTCAGTTGGCTCAAAAAACCTAACAAGAACAGCCCCTTCCCTACCTGGTAAGGGGCAGGGCTATTTCATTCTAGACAGAGAGGGTGAAATCCAGTAAGCTAAAGCTCAACGAATTTTTCTTATCGAGCTATGAGAACGCTTGCCATTGTGGAAGCCTTTTCCAGTTTGCCTGACGCACGACG